>NZ_JAVTWX010000081.1:0-52957 GCF_032229645.1 Brooklawnia sp. | reverse complement strand
TGCGTAGCTGAAGCCGTCGAGCAGCAGCGCCGCCACCTCTCGTTCTCGGATGCTCAGCGATCCCAGTGGATCGGCTGATGCCGGCGTCCGCTGTTCGGCCTGAGCGAGATAGCCAGCAGCTCCGAGGCTCGCATAGCGCTGCTTCGCCAGCCCGGCCGCTTCGGCAGCGAGGACACGGTCGGAGACCTTCGCGGATACCCGCGCCAGATCGGCATGAAGATGCCCCGCGTACAGCGGTAGCTCCATGTTGACCAGCGTCGTCGCCTCGATCAGCTGCTGATGCGCTGCCGCCGCATCCCCGGCCCGCTCGCGCGCCAGACCACGCAGCCAGGGCCGACACCACGTTACCCAGTCGGGCACGATCATGTCGGTCTCGATAGCGTTCAGGTGCGCGTCCACATCGTCGAGTTCGGCAGCCCAGATTTTCGCGAATGCCATATGAAGATGCCAGATCGCCCCCGCCGCGTTGGCTGCGGATGTCACGCCGCTGCCGAAGGTAGAGCGGAGCCGCGATAGGTACTCCGCCCGGCCGGATTCCCCACCGGCATGCAGCCGGACGACCTGAGCCTGGATCAGTACCGAGACCGCCTCGTGCCACGGCAGGTCGCGCAGTACCGCCTCGGACTCGCCGAGGAGCAGGTCTGCCTGTGTGAAGTCACCGCGCACCGTCGGTACCAGTGGACGCACCGCCTGAACCAGCGGATGCAAACGCCCGGGAGAAAGGTCGGCGGCGGCCTGAAGCTCCAGCGTCGCACGCTCGAACTCCCCGTCATGCCACAGCGCAAATCCAAAGAGTGCGTGGTTCACGCCGCTCACGCCGTCGACGCGTCCACTGCGCACCCGCGAGACGACCTCGGAGAGATCCCGGCGAGCGTCAGCAGCAAAACCGCAGAGCGAATAGACGGCACCTCGCCAGCTGAGTCTGTCGGTATCGGCCATCGGTGTTTCGCGGGCCTCGATCGGCACCGCTTCGAAATCCCTGCGGATGTGGTCGAAGTCGAACTCACGCGAGGCCACCTGACCGGCGACGCGCAGATAGTAGGGCCGTAGCGCGGGATCGGCGTCGGCATCATCGGGCAGCGAATCGAGGATCGTCTTGATCTGGCCCGTCGGGAAGCCGGAGACCAGCATCGTCCAGGCCTTGAGGACGAGCAGCCGCGTCCTGGTCAGACCGTCGGTATCCGCGATCGTCGCCGCAGAAGGAAGCTCGAGCGTCCGGCGGGCGTCCGCGACTCGGTTCTCGGCGATGAGTAGCCACGCAAGCACGACCGTGCGGCGGGCGATGTCTGCCATCAATCCGATCTCAACCAGTTGCGCCCGCACCGATGCGAGATCGCCGGCCAGCACGGCAGCCAGCTGCGCATCGAGCCAACGACGCTCGCGCACGGGCACCGACGAACTCAGCTGGGATGCCCAGCGCAGCAGCTGCGCCTCCCGACGGTGGTCAGGGGCGGCGTGCGCGATGCCGGCCGCATCCTCGAGATCGGCCGCCAGCAGATCGTCCCTGCGCTCAACCGCCGCCACCGCGTGTTCGAGGCGTTGCATCGACGAGGTGAGCAATTCGGACGCCTGCTGGTGCATATGACGTCGCTCGGCCGGTGGAATCGACTGATATACCGCTGCTCGCACCAATGCATGGACGATCCGTACCTCCGCGAGCGGAACGGTGGCGCGGACGACGATCAGCTGGCTGTCCGCGAGCAGCTCCAGAGCGTCGGCGGGGTCGTCGACCTGGGCGATAGCGGCGGCGTCAAGCCGATCGACCCAGTCCGATCCCACCACGGCGATCGCGCGCAGCAGGCGCGCCGCCTGCGGGTTCATCGCCGAAAGCCGTGCGTCCAGATCGCGCGCCAGCTCGATCGGGGCAGGTAGATCGTCGGGTCGTGAGAGATATTCGATGCCGTACTGCGTCAGCAGCGACCGCAGATACATCGGATTGCGACCGGTGTGGCTCCACAGCCGCTCCACGAACCCGTCGGGGATCTCTGTGCCGGCCGCAAGCTCTCGGATCATCGCGTCGGCCTCGTCCAGATCGATGCCATCGAGCCGCAGCACAGTCGTCGATGGGGCAAGGTCCAGCTGGCGCTGCCAACGATTCCGAGCACTCGCCGCAATCTCGCGGGTAGCGACCGCCACCAGTAGGCGATCCCCTCGAACTCGATCCAGCACGAGGCGAAGGGCGTCCAGCGACTCCCGATCGGCCCACTGCGCATCGTCGATGGCGATAACCAGCGGATCGTCGCGACTTCGCTCGTCGATCAAGCGCCGCAATGACTGGGCCGCTACCGCCGGGCTGTGCGGCGTCCCGTCGTCGGTGCTGGTGCGGACGACTCCGAGTTCTTCGAGCAGGCCGTAGTGCGGCTGGTAGACCGCGTCACTGCAGGTCGCCGCAACGATCACGAAATCCGGAGCGGCGTCGAGCAGCGCGCGCAGATGTGTGGTCTTTCCGGTGCCGCTGGCGCCTTCGATCAGAACAACACGCGGCCGTCCGGCGCGAGCATCAGCGATCGCCGCGTCGAACCGTGCCACTCGCTCAGGCCGCAGAAGCTGCATGGGCCCCTTCCCTTGACCTGACCAGGAAAGCAGAGTCTGACTTCGGGGTCAACGCAGCCCTCGTGGCCCGGGCCGCAGCTCTGTACCGGCCGACGGCAGTTTTCGGTTTGGCGCTCGCTGGGAGTCCGGATCAGTAGCTCTCGACGTGCGGGGTGACCACCGAGTTACCGACGAGCTGCGCCACCTGTTCGCACAACTGGTCCAGTGTGGTGACCTCGTTCTCGAAGGCCGCGAAGACCGAGTAGGTCTCGGTCGGCTCGACGGTCAGCATCGTGATGCCGGTGCAGTCGACATCGGCGCACAGCACCTGATCCCAGGTATGCGGGCATCCAGCCAGCGCCGACTGGCGCGAGCACATCCGCCCGCCGATCGCACCCTTCAAGACTGCATCGCGGACCTGACGCAGCGAATCATTGCTGATGGCCATCACCATGTGATGCGCATCGAACTCGTCGTAGGCAGACGGGAACACCGGACCGGCATCGGCCGAGACCAACTCGCTGAAATCGAAGGATCGAACGCCGGCGCTGTCATGGATCAGGCAGCGATCAGTGTCGATGACACCCAGGCGGCCATCGGCCATGCTGGCGATCGCCGCGACGTCGTTGGGCAACTCGCCCGAAGCGATCAGCTCGTCGACGATCCACTCCGGCTGCCATTCCAGCTCGCCCAGCAGGTGCACCGTAGCGGCCACCAGGCGGAACTGCGGATCGGGCGATTCCTTGGTGATGTCCATTCGGATGTTGAAGCGATCACCCTCGACCATCTGGCCGACGGGGTCTGCCTCGTCCGGGCAAGCCGCGATCACAAGCTTGCCGCTACGGGAGATGCCATGGACCAGGGCTTCGCAAGAGGTCATGGGAGCTGTTCGGTAGGCGAGAAACGAAGCGCTGCCCGCACCACGCACGATGCGCTCGGTCATTGAGCGCGCCGTTCGGTCGCAGTCGATGGCCTCGACGGGGATGCTTTTGGTCATATGAGACGAACCCCTCTCGTATGTCGTCTTAGGTAAGGCTAGGCTCAGACGGCACCAAAAGAAAGTTGATCTCAGACATTTCCGCAAGTTTCCCGTTTTCTATTGCGCGACGGGACCTGCGGACCTTCCCGTCATCGCGGCTACTCGGCCAGTCTCGCGAGCAGCAGAGCCTCCGCCAGGCAGACCGCTTCCCAGTCCGGCAGATAGAGCGACTCGTCGATGCCATGCATCCGGCAATCGGGATCACTCACTGCGGTGGCCAGCACACCGGCCTGCGGGAAGGTGTTCTGGAACTCGGCAATCATGCCGATGGTGCCGCCGGTGCCGATCTGCATGGGGTCCACTCCGAAGGCCTGATGCCACGCCCAGTTCGCCTTCTCCTCAAGATCCGCAGACAACGGCGTACGGCAGGGCTCGGCTGCCTCACCGTCGATGATCGTCAGCCGGGCACCCCATTCGATCTTCGCCTCGAGGTGCCTGCGCAGGCACTCGAGCGCGTGCGCGCCGGTGTCGCCGGGAGCGACGCGCAACGAGATGCGGGCCTTGGCCGCAGGTATCAGCGTGTTGGACGAGGTCGCGATCGGGGTGGTGTCGAGCCCGATGATCGAGATGGACGGCTTCAGCCAGGTGCGCGCCGCGATCGGTCCACTGCCGATCAGCTGGACGCTGTCGAGCACAGCAGAATCGCTTCGCACGACCTCCTCGCGCTGCTCGACGGACGTATCCTCGCTACTCACCAAGCCCTCGACGGCCACATTCCCGTCCCCGTCGTGCAGGCTGGCCAGCAAACGACACAACGTGGTCAAGGCGTCCGGGACGACCCCGCCGAACTCGCCGGAATGGATAGCGTGGCTGAGAGTCCGCACTTCGACGACGCAATCGACCACGCCTCGCAGGCTGGTGGTGAAAGCTGGCTGCCCGATCGCCCAATTGCCGCAGTCGGCGACGATGTAGAGGTCCGCAGCCAGATCGTCCGCGTTCTCGGCGAGGATTCGTCCCAGGGTGGGCGACCCCATCTCCTCCTCGCCCTCGATCAGGACGATGACGTTCACCGGCGGCTTGCCGTCGAATGCGCGCAGCGCCGCCAGATGTGCGGCGACGCCGGCCTTGTCGTCGGCGGTGCCGCGTCCGAAGAGCCGATCACCGCGGCGCTGAGCGGCGAAGGGTGCCGATGTCCATTCGGCCGGGTCGCCGGTCGGCTGCACGTCCATGTGCGCGTAGAGGCAGACCGTCGGTTTGGCGGGGTCGGCGTCGAAGTGCGCGATGATCGCGGGCTGGCCTGCGGAGTCGACCACCTTCACCCGGTCGCAGTTCAGCGCATCCAGGTGCCCAACGATCTCGTCTGCCACCCGCTGCATGTCGGACGCATGCTCTGGCTGGGCACTGATCGACGGGATCGCCACCAGCCTGATCAGATCGTCGGTCACCGATGGCAGCACAGCCTCGACGTTTTCGCGGATCGCAGCAAGATCAACCATGGCCTTGACCTTAGCGCGTCCAGTCGGACGTTGATCGCCTTCCGACGGGAGGGTCACGTTGGTGCGTCCGGCAGGACGTTTTGGTCGCCGACGCTCGCCGAAAAAATAGGCTCGCTTCCCGTCGACCACGGCCGCCCCGCGACCCACACAGCTCACTGGCCGAAAGCGTCAAAGATTCACGCCATCGCAGCGGGAATCGGGGCTTCCCAGGCGGAGCGGATCTCGTCCAGCGGCAATGCGAAGAGCCCCTCGACGATCAGTTCGCGCTCCCGGTTGACCTCACCGATCCGCGAAACCGGAACGCCGTACTCGGCGCACAACGCAACGAAGGCGTCCAGTCTCGCCGATTGCACCGACACCAGAGCGCGCGCCGGAGTCTCGCTGAACAGCGCTGCGGTGGCGTCCAGGCCCTCGGGCAGGGCGACAGTCACACCGTGGCCGCAGCGCAGGCACGACTCGACCAGGGCGATCGCCAGGCCACCGTCGGACAGATCGTGGGCACCGCTCAACAACTCCTGCTTGGCGGCCGCGATCATCACCACCGCGAGCGCCTGCTCGGCATCCAGATTCGGGAACGGAGGCAGTCCCCCGAGATGATCGTGGATCGCCTGTGCCCAGGCAGAGCCGCCGAGCTCTTCCTTGGTTTCGCCGAGCAGCAGCACTGCGTCTCCGGGAGTCCCGAAGCCCATCGGAATGCGCTGACGCACATCGTCGATCACTCCGAGGATCCCGACCTGCGGGGTGGGCAGGATATTGCGTCCGCCGGTCTGGTTGTAGAAGCTGACATTGCCGCCGGTGACCGGCACACCGAGTACCCGGCAGCCATCCACCAGACCCTTGATCGCCTCGACGAATTGCCACATGACTTCGGGATCTTCCGGTGAGCCGAAGTTCAGGCAGTCGGTCACCGCCACCGGCTGGGCGCCGGAAACGGCCACATTGCGGTATGCCTCCGAGAGCGCCAATTGGGCTCCCAGGTAAGGATTGAGCTGGCAGTAGCGTCCGTTGGCGTCGGTCGCCAGCGCGATACCGAGATTGGTCAGCTCGTCGATGCGCAGCATGCCTGCGTCGTCGGGTTGGGCGAGCACCGAGTTTCCGCGTACGAAGCGATCGTATTGGTCGGTCACCCAGCTGCGGTCGCAGAGATTCGGCGAAGCAACCAGCTTGAGCAGCTGGTGAGCCAACTCCGCACCCGCGTTCGAACGCGGCAGATGGTTGTCGTGGTCGGCATTCAGCACGTCGATCCACTCCGGACGCAGCTGCGGACGATCGTAGGTCGGCCCCTCGTGGGCGACCGTACGCGGATCGACATCGACGATGCGTTCGCCATGCCAGTCGATGAACAGCCGGTTGCCTTCGATGAGCTCACCCACGACGGTGGCCTGGACATCCCACTTTGCGCAGATCTCCATGAAACGATCAACGTCGGAAGGTTCGCAGATCGCCATCATGCGCTCCTGAGACTCGCTCATCAGGATCTCTTCGGGGCTCATCGTGTAGTCGCGCAGCGGCACCAGATCGAGTTCGCAGTGCATACCGGTCTCACCGGCAGAAGCCAATTCACTGGTCGCGCACGAGATGCCCGCCGCGCCGAAGTCTTGCAGCGCAGCGACGACGCCGGCCGCGAACAGTTCGAGAGTGCATTCGATCAGCAGCTTCTCCATGAACGGATCGCCGACCTGCACCGCCGGGCGCTTCGACGGTTTGGAGTCGTCGAAGGTCTCGGACGCCAGGATCGATGCCCCACCGATGCCGTCGGCGCCGGTCGAGGCTCCGTACAAGATCACCTTGTTGCCGACGCCGGTGGCCTTCGCGAACTTCAGGTCCTCGTGCCGCATGACCCCGACGCACAGCGCATTGACCAGCGGATTGTCCGCGTAGGTCTCGTCGAAGTAGACCTCCCCGCCGATATTGGGCAGGCCCAGGCAGTTGCCATAGCCGCCGACACCGGCCACCACGCCCGGCAGTACTCGCGCGGTGTCCGGCGCGTTCAGGGGGCCGAAACGCAGGCCGTCCATGACCGCGATCGGACGAGCGCCCATGGCCAGGATGTCGCGGACGATGCCGCCGACGCCGGTCGCCGCACCCTGATAGGGCTCGACGAAGGACGGATGGTTGTGTGACTCGGATTTGAAAGTGATCGCATAGCCCTGGCCGATGTCGACCGCACCCGCGTTGTCGCCGATGCCTGCCAGCAGCGCTCCCCGCGGAGTCGTCTGCGGCAGTTCGCCGAAGCGCTTCAGGTGGATCTTCGAGGACTTGTAGCTGCAGTGCTCCGACCACATCACGGAGTACATCGCCAGTTCGGCGCCGGTTGGACGGCGTCCCAGCAGCTCATGGATGCGCTGGTACTCATCGTCCTTGAGCCCGAGCGCAGCCCAGGGCTGCTCGGCATCCGGCGTTTCGCGGGCATTCTGCACTGTGTCGACCACATGCCAAGGCTAGCCGAGCGCGGGCGGCTTACCACTGCGTGATCGCGTTTGCGGCTCTGGTTCGCCGGTTCTGGTACATATCCGCCGATCCTGAGCCAGGCTAAGAACCATGAGCACGGTGCTGAGCCTGGACGCAGGACAAACGCGTTGCCGCCTGAGGGCGCCGGACGCCAGAGTCGTCGAGATCGGCGCGGTCATCACCGACCTTCCGGTGCTCCCCCAACTCGCCGACAGGATCCGAGCGGGCATCTCGGAATTCGGGCCCGTCGATGGCGTTGCGATCGGCTCGACCGGCCTGCCCGCCGATGCAACCGCGTCCGAGTTGCTGTCGCGGGTCGGTGGCGACGGCATCACCGATATCTGGCTGGCCCACGACTCGATCACCAACTACCTGGCCTCGCTCGGTGTCCGTCAGGGAGTGATGGTCGCCGCGGGCACCGGTGTGGTCACGCTGGCGGTCGGCCCGCAGCGCCTCGCCCGGGTGGACGGCTGGGGCTATCTGATCGGGGACGCCGGCTCCGGCTATTGGATCGGGCGGGCCGGATTGGATGCCGTGATGCGCGCCTTCGACGGGCGCGGGGCGGCCACGGCGCTGACCCCGGTCGTGGTGGCCGACTTCCCCGATCTGCCGAATCTCTACCTGAGCCTGCAGAACGACGAAAGTAAGGTCGCGCGGATCGCGTCCTATGCACAAAGCGTCGCCGATCTCGCCGACAGCGACGAGGTCTGTCACCGAATCTGCCTGGCTGCCGGACGAGAACTCGCCGCCTCGGCACTGGCCGGGCTTGAACAGGCCGGCTTGGACGAGGCCGGCGCCATCCCGGTCGGGCTCAACGGACGACTCTTCGGCTCGGCCATCGTGCGCAACAGTTTCTGCGCACTGGTGCTCGAGCGGCATCCGCAAGCCGAGTTCGTCGACGCCCACGCGAGCAGCCTGACCGGAGTCGGCCTGCTGCCGGACGTGCCCGCGGAGATGCCGCTCGCCCACCAGATCGACTACGCGGTCGCAAGGTGATCCAGTTTCATAGGTGATTGACCGATCAATCACCTATGATGAGGCATGTTCGACACCATAGATGGCCTACCCGTTCACCCGTTGGTAGTACATGCCGCAGTGGTCTTGCTGCCGCTGTCGTCACTGGCGCTGCTCGCAGTCATTCTCGTCCGACGCTGGCGCCGACCCTACGCCTGGCTCGCCGTCGCGGGGGCCGTGATCGGCACCGGCGCGGCAGCGATCTCCGTATTGTCCGGACGCCAATTGGCCGCGCACGTCGGCACCCCCGACCGCCACGCGCAGTTGGGCACCCTGCTGGCCATGGTCGCGGTCGCGCTCAGCCTGGCGGCGCTCGGCTGGTGGTTCTCGCAGCGACGGGCGACCACCGACGCCGATTCTGCCGCGACTCGTCTGCTCGGTTGGCTGACCGTGGCACTGGCCGCCGTCGCCCTGACGCTCACCGTGCTGGTCGGCCATAGCGGCGCTCAGGCCGCGTGGGGCGGCCGTATCGGCGAATCCTCCACGGGAAGCTCACCCGCCCCGAGCGGTTCGGCGTCGCCGGATGGATCGGGCACCGGGGCGGACGAGTCCACGATCGCGCCGCGGATCACCTTGGACGAAGTCGCCCAGCACGCCTCAGCGGACTCCTGCTGGGCAGCGATAGCCGGCAATGTCTACGACCTGACCAGCTGGATCGGCGAGCATCCCGGCGGCAGCGAACGCATCATCGCGCTGTGCGGCACCGACGCCACCGACGCCTTCAGCGCCCAGCACCGCGGCAATCAGCAGGCCAACGATCAGCTGGCCGAACTAAGGATCGGCACACTCGAATAGACCCGGACGCATCCAGCAGGCAAATCGTCGAAGACTGGACCAAAGCAGAAGGTTAGGCTATCCTCATCGGAACAAACGGACAGCCCCCAACAGCGCCGCCCATTCCCGGCGTCGCTGCCGACCGAGGAGAACTCTTGCTCTCACGCAGACCACTTACCGCCGTATCCGTTGCCTTGCTGACGGCCCTGTCGCTCACTGCCTGTGGTGGCGGTGCCGACAGCTCGTCCACCCCCGAAACCTCCGGGAATGCGACCTCGGTGACCATCGAGGACAACAACGGAACTCACACCATCACGACTCCCCCGACCTCGGTCGTGGCGCTCGACAACCGCACCTTCGAGACCCTGTCGCAGTGGGACGTCCAGCTCGCTGCCGCCGCGGTCTCGCTGATGCCCGACACCATCCCCTACAAGACCGACGCCTCCATCGTCGACATCGGCACCCACCGCGAACCCAATCTCGAGGCGATCGTCGCCGTCGAACCGGACCTGGTCATCAACGGCCAGCGGTTCACGCAGTTCCAGGATCAACTCGCCGAACTGGTACCCGACGCCGCGATCATCGACCTCGACCCGCGCGACGGCGAACCCTTCGACACCGAGCTGAAGCGCCAGACCACGGCGCTCGGCGAGATCTTCGGCAAGCAGGCCGAAGCCAGGCAGCTGAATGACGATCTCGATACCGCCATCGCTCGTGTCAAGGCCGCCTACAACCGCGACGACACGGTGATGGCGGTCAATACCTCCGGCGGCGAGCTCGGCTACATCGCTCCCCATGTCGGACGCACCATCGGTCCGCTCTACGACGTGCTCGACCTGACCCCGGCGCTCCAGGTCGAAGGAAGCGACGACCATCAGGGCGACGACATCTCGGTCGAGGCGATCGCCGGGTCGAATCCGACGTGGATTCTCGTCATGGACCGCGATGCCGCCGTTGCCAAGTCCGATCCGGGCTATCAGCCGGCCGCGGATCTGCTGGCGAATTCCGAGGCACTGGCCAATGTGAGCGCGGTGCAGCAGGGCAATATCGTGATCATGCCCGCGGATACCTATACCAATGAAGGCATCCAGACTTACACCGGGTTCCTGAACTCCTTCGCGGACGCTCTCGAGGCCAAGAAGTAGAACCTGGTGGTGGCGGGGTGGACATTTCACCCGATGGCCATCCCGCCGTCACCACTCATGATGAGTAGACATCACACCGCAGATGCGACACCACAGGCGCGCCCCCGATCACAGCGCAGGCTCTTCGACCCCTGGCTGATCGTCGGGGTGTTCGTCGTGGCCGCGCTGCTGGCGCTATCCCTGTTCACCGGCGTCTACGACGTCGTCAACGGTGCCGACGGCAAGCAGATCTTCGCCATCACCCGTATCCCGCGCACGATTGCCCTGGTATTGGCCGGTGCCGCGATGTCGATGTGCGGCCTGGTGATGCAGTTGCTCACCCAGAACCGTTTCGTCGAGCCCACGACCACCGGGACAACCGAATGGGCCGGGCTCGGGCTGGTCGTGGCCATGGCCTTCCTGCCTGCTTCCGGATTGACCGTGAAGATGGCGGTCTCCATCGGATTCGCGTTCATCGGCACCATGGTCTTCTTCACCTTCCTGCGTCGCGTCTCGCTGAGATCGTCGTTGATCGTCCCGATCATCGGCATCATGCTGGGCGCGGTCGTCGGCTCGGTCTCCACCTTCATCGCGCTTGAGGCGGACGCCCTGCAGAGCCTCGGGGTCTGGTTCGCCGGAAGCTTCACCTCGGTACTCCGCGGCCAATACGAACTGCTGTGGATCGTCGCGCTGGTGGTTGTCGCCGTCTTCGTCGCAGCCGATCGATTCACGGTCGCCGGACTGGGCGAGGACATCGCCACCAATCTCGGCCTGAACTACAACCGGATCGTCCTGCTCGGCACCGGGCTGATCGCGGTCGCGACCGGCGTGGTCACCGTTGTGGTGGGCAATCTGCCCTTCTTGGGGCTGATCGTGCCCAATATCGTCTCGATGGTGCGCGGGGACGATCTGCGCAGCAATCTGCCCTGGGTGTGCCTCCTCGGCATCGCGATCGTGACGATCTGCGACATCCTCGGACGCACCATCATCTCTCCATTCGAGGTGCCGGTATCGCTGATTCTGGGCATCGTGGGCGCGGCAGTGTTCATCATGCTGCTGCTCAGGCAGCGTCGCCGTGGCTAGCGCGGCCGCCGTGACCAAACCCTCGCCGCGCACATCAGCCTCGCTTGCCGATCGAGGGGCACGACGCTACTGGCTCATCCTCGGCACGCTCGTCGTCTTGTCGCTGGTCTTCGGGTTCGGGCTGCTCGCCTGGGACAACCCGATGCCGGTCGGCAGCAAGGGCTTCTGGACGATCGCCAAACTGCGAGCCACCTCGATCGTCGTGATGGCGGTCGTCGCATTCTGCCAATCGACAGCGACCGTCGGCTTCCAGACCGTCACCAATAACCGGATCATCACACCGTCGATCATGGGATTCGAGTCGCTCTATGTCGCGATTCAGACCTCGGCGATGTATTTTCTCGGAGTCGCAGGCATCATCGCCATCCAGGGCGTCCCGCAATTCTTGATGCAGGTCGCGTTGATGGTTACGATGGCCGTCGTGCTCTACGGCTGGTTGTTGAGCGGAGAATACGCAAATCTGCAGGTGATGTTGTTGATCGGCATCATCATCGGCACCGGGCTGGGTTCGGTATCCACCTTCATGCAGCGCCTGCTCACGCCGAGCGAATTCGATGTGCTGTCGGCCCGGCTCTTCGGCAACATGTCGAATGCCGATCCGGCCTATCTGCCCTATGCGATTCCGATCGCGCTCGCCGCGGGAGGACTGCTCATCGCCAGGTCGAGGACGCTGAATCTGATGGCGCTCGGACGCGACGTCACCGTCAGCCTCGGAGTGAATCATCATCGCGAATTGATCCGTACCTTGAGCCTGGTGGCGGTGCTGATGGCGATATCCACCGCGCTGGTCGGGCCGATGACCTTTCTCGGATTCCTGGTGGCCACGCTGGCCTACCAGCTGGCCGATACCCACGATCACCGATTCATCTTCCCGATGGCCGCACTTTGCGCGTTCGTGGTGCTCAGCGGGGCCTATTTCGTGATGAAGAACATCTTCTATGCCCAAGGCGTGGTGTCGATCATCATCGAGATGGTCGGGGGCTCTGTCTTCCTCTTCGTCATCTTGAGAAAGGGACGCCTGTGATCACGTTGCGCGAGGTGCGCAAGAGCTATAGTTCCGAGGTCGTGATCGGTCCGGTCGATCTGACGATCCCCACCGGCGGTATCACCGCTCTGGTCGGCCCGAACGGCGCCGGCAAGTCGACGCTGCTCACCATGATCGGGCGGCTGCTCGGCCTGGACGCGGGCACCATCGAGGTCGCCGGCTTGGACGTGTCGACCGCGGATTCGAACGACCTGGCCAAGATCTTGTCGATCCTGCGCCAGGAGAATCATTTCGTCACCAGGCTGACTGTGCGCCAGCTCGTCTCGTTCGGCCGTTTCCCCTATTCGAAGGGACGCATCACCAGCCTGGACGAGAAAGTCATCAGCCAGGCGATCGACTTCTTCGACCTGGCCGATCTGGAGAACCGCTATCTCGATCAGCTCTCAGGTGGTCAGCGCCAACGCGCCTATGTGGCGATGGTGCTGTGTCAGGAGACCGAATTCGTGCTGCTGGACGAACCGCTGAACAACCTGGACATGCGCCATTCGGTACTGATGATGCAACATCTGCAACGTGCCGCAGCCGAATTGGGCCGAACGATCATGATCGTCTTGCACGACATCAATTTCGCCGCCCACTACGCCGATTTCATCTGCACCGTCAAGGATGGGTTGATCACCCATTTCGGGCCGTCCAGCGAGGTCATGAACGCGGAGATGCTCAGCCAGGTCTTCGACACCCCGGTCGATGTGATCGACGGCCCGCGTGGCCCGCTGGCCGTGTACTACTGACCAACCAGCGGCGCGAGATCTAGTTGGTGAGCGCCAGGAAATGCTGCACCGAACTGAAGAAGGTCAGCCCGTCCCTGGTCAGACTAGTGAGTGCTTCGACGCTGTGCTCGGGATGCGGCATCAGGCCGACCACGTTGCCGCGTTCGTTGGTGATACCGGCGATATCGTTGCTCGACCCGTTGGGGTTGTCGACATAACGGAAGACCACCTGGTTGTGATCCTCCAACTTGCGCAAGGTGTCCGGGGCGGCCTGGTAGTTGCCCTCGCCGTTCTTCAACACGATGGTGATCTGCTGACCGACCGTGAAATCGCAGGTCCAGACGGTGTCGGCGGTCTCCACGCGCAGCTTCTGCTGGCGGCAGACGAATTTGCGCTGCTGATTGCGGATCATCGCGCCCGGCAGCAGATGCGATTCGCAGAGCACCTGGAAGCCGTTGCAGATGCCGAGCACGGGCATGCCTGCGTTCGCGGCACGCACGACCTCGTCCATGATCGGAGCGAAACGGGCGATAGCGCCACAACGCAGGTAGTCGCCGTAGCTGAAACCGCCCGGCAGTATGACCGCGTCGACGCTGTCGAGCGAATCGGATGCATGCCACAGCGACACCGGTTCGGCCCCCGACAGTCGCACCGCGCGCAACGCGTCGTGATCGTCGAGAGAACCGGGAAAGGTGACGACGCCGATGCGGCTCACGACTCTTCCACCCGCACGTCGAAACTCTCGATCACCGTGTTGGCGAGCAGTTTCTCGGCGGCATCCCGGATCTGTTCGATGCGCTCGTCCGTCAGGTCTCCGTCAACCGTGATCTCGAAGCGCTTGCCCTGGCGTACGGTCAGACCCCGATAACCCAGGCGCTGAAGCGACCCGGTCACCGCCTTGCCCTGAGGATCGAGGATCTCGGGCTTCGGCATCACGTCGACGACTACTCGTGTCATATCGGAAGCTTATCGTCTAATCGAGCGTCAGTTCGCGACCCGTCAAGCGCTGGAAGGCCGCCAGATAGCGTTCGCGGGTCTTGGCCACGACCTCGGCGGGCAGACTCGGCGGTGCTGCGTCGGACGAGCGGTCCCAACCCGAGTCGCGGACCAGCCAGTCGCGCAGATATTGCTTGTCGAAGCTCGCCAGCCTGCCCTGCGACCATTCGTCCGCATCCCAGAACCTGGACGAATCGGGCGTCAGCACTTCATCTCCCAGCACCAGCGTGCCATCGGGACGCAGCCCGAACTCCAACTTCGTGTCGGCCAGCACGATGCCCCGCTCGCGAGCGATCTGCTCGGCTCGCGCGTAGATCGTCAGCGTCGCCTCCCGCAGCCGCGCGCCCAGGTCGTCACCGATCTCGGCGCACATGGTTTCAAAGCTGATGTTCTCATCGTGCTCGCCCAACTCTGCCTTGCGTGCCGGCGTGAAGATCGGGGTCTCCAGGCGCGAGCCATCGCGCAGGCCCGCCGGTAGCGGCACGCCGCAGACCGTGCCACTCGCCTGGTATTCGGCCCAGCCCGATCCGGTCAGATAGCCGCGCGCCACCGCTTCGATCGGCACCATCTGAAGGCTCTCCACGATCATCGCGCGCCCGGCCACCGCCTCAGGGACCTCGGTCGAGATCAGGTGATTGTCGATCAGGTCTGCGAGTTGGTCGAACCACCACAGCGTTAGCTGGGTCAACACGATGCCCTTACCCGGGATCACGGTGTCGAGCACGTAGTCATAGGCAGAGATATTGTCGGTCGCCACCATCAGCAACTGGCCCGGATCGTCGAGCGCATAGAGCTCGCGCACTTTGCCGGCATGGACGAGGGGCAGCCCGAGGTTCCCGTATTGGCTCACGCCGTAAGCCTATGACCGCCCGCCTGCGGAGTGGCGCCCGGACCAGTCCGTGAAGCGGCCACTAATCTTGACTGCGAGGAGGATCCACTGGTGCATGAGCTCGTTTTCTTGGTGGCCGGTCTGCTGATTCTGGCCGCAGCCATTGCAGTCGTGCTGGTGCAACGCAGGCCCGCCCAGAATGTGCAGGCCGCGATGCGCGCCGGTCTTCTCGAACCCGAGGAACCCCTGACTCCCCCGGCCGACCTGCGCCCAGGGATGGCTGTTGCGCTCACCTCCGGCGAGGTGAGCGTCCGCGGTATCAGGCTCACGCTGCTCGATCTGGCCGTGCGCGGCTACCTGCTGATCACCCCGGCCTCGACGAGTTCCGGACGCCCGACGTGGCAGCTTCAACGCACCGCCAAGCAGGCCGACGGCGCATTGCTCGACTACGAGCGTCTGCTTGTCGACGGTTCTCCCAGCGACGGTCACGTGATGCTCAGCGACCTCACGAAGGATCCCGCCAGGCCGCTGGAGAAGGCTCAGACGGCATTGCGAGCGCAGATCGACCAGCAGCACTGGTTCGTCACCGACGCCCGGGCACGCCACTCGAGATGGGGCTGGATCGGCGCTCTGGTGCTCGTCCTCGGGCTGCTGGGCACTGCATCCATGTTGATCGACTGGGTTGCGACCGATGATTTCCGCGGCGTTATCGGTGGCCTGGCCGTCGTTGCAGCAGGCATCTCGCTGGCGTCCCTGGGACGTATCCGCAGCCAACACACGCCCGACGGGATGCTCGCGCGAACCCGCGCCGAGCAACTGAGATCCGCGCTACAGGCCTTGCGTCCCGAAGACATCGCGGTTGCCAACGCAGGGGCCGAGTTCAGTCGGCTGCTACCGTGGGCGATCGGTTTCGGCACCGAGGACGATCTCGCCAAGGCTGTGGACCAGGAGTTGCGCCGAGCCGCCAATTGGGGCCGGCAGACGGGCCTGGAGCTGAACTGGTTCGTTACCGAACCGCAGGAGGTGCAGTCGAATGCCGACGCGGCCCAGCAGCTGTGCACCGAACTGGCAGCAGTGGTCAACCGCAAGACGAACGGACGCGAGCATGCCCAGCGCGTGTCGAGCCACGCCTAGTCGGCGCCTGTGTCACCGACCATCGCCACCGAGTATCACCACCGAGCAACTAGACTGTCGCTGCGAACTTGAGGAGGCGCGACGATGACCACTCCGCCGAACGCTCCGGGACAAGGTCAGCCATCCGGCACCTTTGGTCAGGGCGGACAGAACCCGGACGGACACGGACCTGGCGGCTCCGGCAGCTATGGCCAGGCCAACCCTGGTGTGTCGGGCCAGCCAGGCCAGAACCAACCGGGCCCGCGATCCGTCCACGGATCGGGGTTCCCGCAGCCGGGGTTCCCGCAGCCGGGGCCCGCGCAGCCGGCTTTCCAGCCCGGACAACCGGGACAGCAAGGCTTCAACTATTACGCCGCGCAGCCGGGCCAGCCTCAGGCCCGGCTGCGGCAAGGACCCCAGTTCGGGTACGGCCCAGGCGGTCCGGCCACCCCGCCCAGCTATCGGTCGAACCCCAAGAATGCTGCAAACGCGAAGCGACGGCGACTGATCGCACTGGTCGTGGTCGCGCTGCTGATCCTCGGCATCGGCGGCTATCTGGGCGTCAACTGGTTCACCTCACGAAACGACGAGCGCGATGCCCAGGCCGCGATGACCGGACTGCTGACAGCGCTTCAGGCCGGAGACGCGAGCACGGCGCTCAGCTACCTCGATGTGGATTCCTCGCTCACCGACGGGCAACCATTGCTGACCAACGACGCCATCGCCGGCAATCCCGATTCGTTCAGCTTCAATCCGAGCTTCGTGGTCACACACTCAGGTGGCGTTTTCAGCCAGCAGGCCAGCGTCCAGATCAACGGGACCACCCGGGTCGTGGAGTGGGACGCCAGCGAGGTCGATGGCAGCTGGAAGATCGACGGTTCCGAAGTCTTGGGGCGGGCCGGCTTGGAGACCGGCCAGTCCGTGCAGATCAACGGGATCCCGGTGGGCCCTGGCCCGCTCGACCTCAGTGTGCTGCCGGGCAGCTACACGGTGGCCTCCGGGCTGGCGCTGCTGTCGTACGCGCCGGGTCAGGCGGACTTCGACATCTTCACCGGTGGCCAGACGACAATCGAGGCCGATCTGATCGTGGCCGATGGTGTGCAGCAGCAAGTGATCGACCAGGTCCGCGGTATCCTCAACGGCTGCGTGGCCGAGAAGGTCTCCCCCGGCACGTGCAATTGGGTGCTGGGCTTCACTAACGGCCATGCGGTCGATGGGACGATCGTCTGGGCGTTGTCGCCCGATGACCCGGCGTCGCAGCTAACGGTTCCGAGCAGCGGCTGGTCCGCGAGCGATGCCTTCAGCCAGACATTCCCGGTGCGCTACCAGACGACCGCGTCGGGTGAGGGCCAGCTGACCGACGGCAGTCGTGCCACCTTCGACAGCTACGTCCTCACCCGGACGAGCTACTTCAGCCTCGATCTGTCGGGCGAGGCCCCGGTGGTCAAGCTGGTTTCCTGACCGCTGCCGAGGGTCTTCAAACGACAAGTGGCCTGGTCAACGGGTCACAGCACGGCCCCGGGATGGTACGCGGCCGCCTGCGGATCGGCGTCCACCAGTGGCGTGATCCGCGCGACCACGCGCTCAACCTGGCGAGCCGCCGCTCCGGTGAGCTCCAGCGGGGCGCTCACCAGGTGGTCCAGTTCGTCGCGGCTCAACCCGAGCCGGGAATCGGCCGCCAGTCGATCGAAGAGCCGATTCGTCCGCTCACCGGTGGCACGCATCTCCAGAGCCACGGCGACCGCGTTCTCTTTGATCGCCTCGTGAGCGTCCTCGCGTCCGACCCCCTTGCGTACCGCAGCCATCAGCACCTTGGTGGTGGTAAGGAACGGCAGATAGCGATCAAGTTCGGCAGCGATCACCTTCTCGAATGCCCCGAAGCCGGACAACACAGTCAGGAAGGTCTCGAAGAGTCCGTCGAGGGCGTAGAACGCGTCCGGCAGCGCGATCCTGCGCACCACCGAGCAGCTGACATCGCCCTCGTTCCACTGATCGCCGGCCAATTCGCTGATCATCGACAGATAGCCGCGGACAACCACCGCCAGCCCGTTGACCCGCTCGCAGCTGCGGGTGTTCATCTTGTGCGGCATCGCGGACGAACCCACCTGCCCCTTGGCGAAGCCCTCGGTGACCAGCTCGTTTCCGGCCATCAGCCGGATGCTGGTGGCGAGACTCGAGGGGGCCGATGCCGTCTGGGCGACAGCGGACAGCGCGTCGAAGTCGAGCGAGCGCGGGTAGACCTGGCCGGTCGAGTCGAGCACCTCGGCAAAGCCGAGCCCGGACGCAATGCGCTGCTCGAACTGGTCGAGTTTGGCCAGATCGCCGCCGAGCAGGTCGAGCATGTCCTGGCTGGTACCTACCGGGCCTTTGATGCCGCGGGCCGGGTAGCGTCCGATCAGGTCGTCGAGACGGGCATACGCGATCAGCAGTTCGTCCGCGCAGCTGGCGAACCGCTTGCCGAGCGTGGTGACCTGGGCGGCGACATTGTGGCTACGCCCGGCGATCGGCTGAGCGCTGAAGCGGACAGCGAGTTCGCCGAGGCGACCCAGTGTCGTGACGGTACGCGAACGGATCAGCTTCAGCGATTCGAGCACCTGCATCTGCTCGACGTTTTCGGTGAGATCGCGGCTGGTCATACCCTTGTGGATGTGTTCATGGCCGGCCAGCGCATTGAACTCCTCGATCCGAGCCTTCACGTCGTGCCGGGTGATGGCCTCGCGCCGGGCGATGGAGTCGAGATCGACCTGATCGATCGCCGCAACATAGTCGGCGATCACGTGATCGGGATCATCCCCGCCGAATTCGACACCGAGATCACGCTGGGCTTCGAGGACTGCGATCCACAGTCTGCGCTCGGCGATGATCTTGTTGATCGGCGACCAGATGGCGCGCATCTGTTCGGAGGCATAGCGGGTAGCCAAGACGTTCGGAATGCTCAACTGATTCTCCTTGTCAGATGACTTTGGAAGCGATATCCGAGCGGCAGAAGCCGGTCGGGAAGTCGATCTCGGCGATCTGGTCGTAGACCGCTGCACGTGCCTCGGCGAGGCCGGACCCAGTGCCCACCACGACCAGGACCCGCCCGCCGGCAGCGACCATCTGTCCGGTTTCGTCGAGCGCGGTGCCCGCGTGAATGACGTGCACCCGATCGGTGTCGGCGGGCAGCGCGATGCGTCCACCCTTGTGGGGCGATTCGGGGTAACCCTGGGCGGCGAGGACGACGCAGACCGCGGCGCGGTCGTCGAAATCAAGTGGACCGATTTCGGCAAGGGTGCCGGTGGCAGCCGCATAGAGCACCTGACCGAGGGGGCTGCGCAGCAAGGGCAGCACGGCCTCGGTCTCGGGGTCGCCGAACCGGGCATTGAACTCGACCACCTTGGGCCCGGCCGAGGTGATCGCCAGTCCGACGTAGAGCAGGCCCGCGAAGGGGATACCCAGTTCACGCATCCGCGCCAGGGTCGGGGCGACCACGCTGGCCATCACGTCGTCCACGGTGCCGGGCGCCAGCCACGGCAGCGGTGTGTAGGCGCCCATTCCGCCGGTGTTCGGGCCGGCGTCACCGTCGCCGACACGTTTGAAGTCCTGAGCAGGCTGCAATGCCAGGGCATGGATGCCATCGGTGATCACGAAGAGGCTGGCCTCGGGGCCGTCGAGGTACTCTTCCACGACCACCTGATCGGCGCCTGCGCCGTGGTCCAGGGCTGCCTGCCGGTCGTTGGTCACAAGCACGCCCTTGCCTGCGGCCAGCCCGTCATGCTTAACGACATAGGGGGCACCGAACTCGTCGAACGCCGCCGCCAGTTCCTGCTGGCTGTGGCAGACGCGGTGGCCCGCGGTTGGTACACCGGCCTCGGCCATGATCTGCTTGGCGAAGGCCTTCGAGCCCTCCAGTTGAGCGGCGGCGGCGCTCGGACCGAAGCAGGCGATCCCGGCCGCGCGCACGGCATCGGCAACGCCGGCCACCAACGGAGCTTCAGGCCCGATGACGACCAGGTTCGCGCCGGTCTCTGTGGCCAGCCGGGCGACCGCGTCCGGATCGCAGATGTCGACCGGGTGGTTGGTGCCGATCGCGGTCGTCCCGGGGTTGCCGGGTGCGATGTGCACGGCAGCAACGCCCGGGTCATGGGAGATGGCAAGGGCCAGGGCGTGTTCTCGTCCACCCGACCCCACCACCAAAACGGTCAACGGACTGCCAGTTTGGGCTGCGCTCACGGGGTGAGTCTAGTCGTCGCAACGCGCTTCAGTGGTCGCCAGATCGCTCCGGAGCCATCCCACCGGCCCGCCGGAACTATCTGGGGAGCAATCAAGCGCGTTGGTCAACGGCTGCAAACGCGAGATAGGCGGGGCGCAGCAGCTCGGTCACGCTGCGGTGACGCACAGACAGGTCCATCGGTGGCGCCTCATCGAGCAGTGCGGCCATCGACGACTGCCGTGCCACAAGCTGTGGCAGCTCGCCCTGCAGCGCGAAGAAGGAGTCAAGGCACTCGGACAGTGGCTTACCCTGGCCCTCCGACGCACCGGCGGGGCCAATACCCGACTTTCGCAGGGCGGCCAAGTTCTCAAGCAGCTCGTCGCGCTCCCGCCCACGCCAGGCGAGAATCGCGAACGGATCCTCGTCGAAGCGCTCAGCAAGCAGATAGCAGACGGCCGCCAGATGCTTACACGGCACCTCCCAGTCGGGACACGAACAGTCCATGCTGAGATCTCGTGCCTCGGCCGGGAAGAGCGGCAAGCCGGCCTTGGTGAAGACCTGCTCAATGTCATCGGGGATCTCTCCACTGAGTAGCTGCGCCAGGTACCAAGCGTCAGCGGCAAGCGTCTCCTCGATCCGCGTCCACTCGGCTTTGCCGAATGCCTGCACTCCGATCCGCACCCGGTACGGCCGCGATCGGCTTCCCTGCACCTTCGCGCTCACCATTCCGGGCAGGATGGCCAACTCCATGACTTGGCCGCGCCTGGCATAGTTCTTTCCGCGTTTCAGCCGGCTTCCGACTCCGAATCCTTCGAGCACCTCGATGAACCGCCGCGACCACCAGCGCGTGCCGATTGCGCCCCGGGTACTGCGCGCCTTGATTCCGCCGTCCACCGTTCGCGGTCGCGACGGTGTATAGAAACCGTCCCAGGACTTGTTCATCTCACGTGCCTTCTGCTCATGGGCTTTCTGCTCGCCGCCAATCCCCGTCTCGGGTTCACCCGACTACTCACCGACGGCCTCCGCCGAGAGCGTGAAGAGCTCACGCAGCTCACCTGTTGACAGCCGCGTCAGCCACTGTTCGCCGTCGGCAACCACCAGATCCGCGAGCGCCTGCTTCTCGGTGATCATGTCGTCGATGCGCTCCTCAAGAGTTCCGGTGCAGATGAACTTGTGTACCTGCACATTGCGTTTCTGGCCGATGCGAAATGCACGATCGGTCGCCTGATTCTCGACGGCAGGATTCCACCAGCGATCGAGGTGAATGACATGGTTCGCTGCTGTCAGGGTGAGTCCGGTGCCCCCTGCCCGCAGTGACAGCAGGAAGATCTGCGGACCATCGCCGCTCTGGAACAGCGAGACCATTTCGTCGCGTTTGGCCTTCGGAGTCTTGCCGTGCAGATAGGCAATATCGGCGCCGAAGCGGGCTGCTAGGTGAGGCAGCAGCATCTCCGCGAACTCGGTGAACTGGGTGAAGCACAGTACGCGGTCGCCCTCGGCGGTGATCTCGTCCAGGATCTCTTCGAGCCGCGCCACCTTACCGGAACGCGCGCCGATCGCGGTGCCGTCGTGCAGCAGTTGCGCGGGGTGGTTGCAGATCTGTTTCAGCTTGGTCATTGTGGCGAGAACCTGGCCGTGGCGCTCGATTCCCTCCGCTATCTCGATCTTGCGCATCATCTCGCCCACCACCGCTTGGTACAAGGAGGCCTGCTCAACCGTGAGGCGGCAGTACTGCTTTGTCTCGATCTTCTCCGGCAGGTCGCCGGCGATGGCGGGGTCGGTCTTCAGCCGCCGCAAGACATAGGGCCGAGTGACGCCGCGAAGCTTCTCAGCCGCATGCACATCGTGGTAGCGCTCGACCGGGATCGCGAAACGGGTGCGGAACAGCTCGCTCGAACCGAGCAGACCGGGGTTCAGGAAATCCATGATCGACCACAGCTCGGATAGCCGATTCTCTACCGGCGTGCCCGTGAGCGCGATTCTGTGATCGGCTTTGAGTCTTCGAACGGCCTTCGCGGATTGCGACAGGCTGTTCTTCACGGCCTGTGCCTCGTCGAGGACGACACGGCGCCACTCAACAGCTTCCAGTTCCTCAAGGTCGCGCAGCGCAGTGCCGTATGTCGTGACGACCAGGTCGGTCGTCGTGAGCAGTTCGCCGAGGTGCTCGCCGCTGGCTCGTCCGGGACCATGATGCGCGTAGACCCGCAGACCGGGGGCGAACTTCGCCGCCTCGCGCTGCCAGTTACCGACCAACGACATGGGGCAGAGCAACAAGGTAGGACGATGCTCGGGCGCCCCGCTCCCAGGCGCGCTGAGAGCCGAACCCGACTCGTCTGGATCGCCACCACCAGAACCCGGGGCTCCACCGGATCGTTCCAGTGCTTCAAGCGCCAACAACTGCACCGTCTTGCCCAGTCCCATGTCGTCGGCGAGGCAGGCCCCGAGACCGATTCTTGACAGGAATGCCAGCCAGGAAAGCCCCCGCTGCTGATAGGGCCGCAGACGGGTACAAAACTGGTCCGGCGCGTCCACTACTTCAAATGCCCGCGGAACGGTACCGGCAAGCAGCTCCCCCAGCCAGCCGTCGGCTTCCACGGCCGTGATATCGAGCGGCAACTCATCGGCCCCGGCGCCGAGAGCCGCAAGGGACAATACCTCGGACACTGTCTTGTGCCCGGGCCCCGCTTCGCGCAGAATCTCCAGGCCGCGCTTCAGCCGGTCTGGGTTTATTGTCACCCACTGGCCCCGAAACTGAATAAGCGGCGCTTTGGCTGCGGCCAGCGCTTCGATCTCATCGTCGGTCAGCTCCTGATCGCCGATGGCGAGGCGCCACTGGAAGTCGCAGAGCTGGTCGCGGCCGAGACTCCCGCCTTCGCTCTGGGCGTCACTTGGGGTGCTCGCGCTCGCCTTCAGCCCCAGGCTCGGACGATGATCCCACCAACTCGGTAGCTGTACGCCGAAACCGGCCTCCTCCAGCCTGGGAGCGGCACGCGATAAGAAGTCGTACGCGCCGTCGCTGGCCAGATCCATGGCTACCGGTTTGGCAGCGCGTAATCCACCGGCCAATGCCGGGTAGATGCGACTGGCTCGTCCCAGCTCGGCTAGCAGAAGCTCGGACGGATGATCAAGCCACCGCTGCAAAGCACCGTCGTCTTCCCAGACCTGCGGAGCCGCGACGAGCAGACTCGGATCGACCGCAGACTGCAGCAAGAACTCCACCCGCCATTTGGTGCCTCCGGCCGTGGTTCGGTCGCCAGCCTGGGCAGCAGCGTCGGCCGGGTCGAGAAGCGGGTTCGGGAGTGAAGCGGTGTCGAGGCCGGCATCGTCCCCAGCGGGCAGCCCGGAGTCGATCAGCACATCATGGTCGGCGCCTATCTCGGCCAACCGGAACACCGCATGCGCTGCGCCTGGCCGGGGAGCACCCACCTCGTCCCAGGCCGCGAGTTGGCGCTCGAGTTCGGCGAATTCTTGAGGAACCGCCACGAAGTGGCCGTCGGGTGATTGCAGCGCCTGTATCCAGGCTTCGGCGGCGGGTTGTGTTCGGGGCGCGCGACCTCGGCGCGGCGGAAGCAAGGACATGTCGGCAAGCGACGCCCGCGCTGCGCAGTCAACCAGCACGGCCAACGCATCCTGCGCAAGCTCGTAGGGTTCGGCCCCCATGACCTGGGCGTTCGGTTCCGACATCGGCAAGACTTCGGCCCGGCAGACGGGAGGCATCGTGTTGACGAGAGCCTGGAAGACGAGCAGATCTGGTCCGGTGAGCACGGGGCGCCAACGCGCGATAGCAGAGGTGAGGTCGTTCGAGCTGCGATCGTTTGCCTCGGATTCGGGGTGCTTGAGGCCCGGCCCACCACGATCGGCGGGTTGTATCAGCGCAGTAGGCAGGACCCGCCCGGCGGCCACGAGGTCGACCGCGAGATCGGCCAGCTCGGTCAGGTAGCGGATCGAGGCACCCTCGCGAACGTCGTCGACTTGCCGATCGGGATTGCTCAGCCAGGCAAGCGCCCTCGCCGGCGCCAGCACTGCGACCGGCACTGACCACCTCAGCAGTCCGGGCTCGTTGCGGGCCCCGCGCCTCGGAGCCAGACGCACCATCTCAGGCGAATCCAGTGGTGACTTTGCCGTTGAGGGCAGCTGCAAGACCACCGGATCCAGATCGTCGCCGGTGTCGGCGAGTATTGCCGCGAGTTGCTCGTGGTCGGCTGCGAACGGGTGCCGGCGGGCGCTACGCAACGCCTGGCTCCGGCTGGTCATCGTGCGCCCGGAATCCTCGGCCCAGAGCAGCAGCCCGCGGGCCCGGCCCCACAGCCCATGTAGTACCAGCAACCTCTTTCCCACCATTCTTCGTTGTCTGCCGAACCTGCTCACCAGCCTAGAGCAGGAGCAACATGCTCCGGTGCTCCCCAGCTGCCCCGGCAGCGATCAAAACGACGCCCCGGAGGCATCTGGGGAGCAATCAAGCGCGTTGAGCGGCGCGATCACGCCCACTGAACGCCGAGTTGCCGAGCTCGCGCCTTACAGATCTGTTTCACCAGGGCAGCGAAGCGGGCAGGATCATCGAAGACATCCTTCGCGGTGAAGCGCACCACCTGCCAGCCGCGAACTGCCAACTCCTCATCGCGTCGACGGTCTCTCGAAAACGCGCGCTCATCCCCGTGATAGGTGTACCCGTCGATCTCGATGATCAGCTTGAGCGGGTCGAACGCGATATCGGCGATTATCGATGCCGTGATGGGCAGATTCGCCTTCCAGCCATGTATCCCAGCTGCCTGGAGAGCCTGGTGGCCAACGCGCTCCGCCGCGGACCAGGGCTGACTGGCTGATTTTGCCAAGAGGCGGGCGCGCTGCTGGTTCCCCGGCCTGCCCGGGATAGCAGCCAACGCCGCCGTCATGTCATCGAGCCGGATCCGGCGGCGCAGTGCGTCGTCGACTACCGCGCTCCCCAGAGCCGGAATCAGATCGACAACAGTCAAGGCCGCACTACTGACGCGGATACCTTGGTCCGAGGTGATCAATTCTGCTGGTATCTGCCGGTGTGTCGCCCGCAGCCAACCTCGAGAGTGCAGTCGCCGTGACGCGACCTCGATCACCTGGCACTCATCTGCTCCGAACAGGCCATGCAGCGCCGCTGCGGCCTGGCCAAGGATCACTGCATCGGGATCGGATTCCATCACCGCCCGCATCTTGATCGTCAGATCGCCGGCTTCGCCGGTGCGCGCGTAGATGGCCGGCAGAACCCGCTCGATGTCACCTTGCTTCAGTGCCCAACTGATCGCGCCCCTCAATTGGGGCAGTTTCGCGCGATTGATCACACCACCGGTGGCAGCCAGGACTCCTAATAGATCTGTGTGCATGCCGGAAGGATCGGCAAGCCGCCCCCCGGATCGGTCAAACGGACAACACACTGTGGATAACTCGACGGTCTCTGGCGAACCGGATGGTTCAACATGCTTCAGTGCTCCCCAGCTGCCCCGGCCGCGATCAAACCGACGCGCTGGAGCCAGCGGGGGAGCAATCAAGCGCGTTGGATCCTCACAACCTGCTGCGCGCTGCTGACGGTCACCGTGTAACTGCTGTGTAACGGCAAGTTGATAACGTCACCCTTGAAGGAAGACTCCCGCCGGAGGAAAGGCATCATGCGCATCTCGATGTGGCTCACCACCGTGGCAACGGCAGCCGTTCTCAGCGCGTGTCAGGCCCCGGCATCTGTGCCCTCGGTATCGGTTGGTTCCGCGCAGGCCGGGGCGATCTTGCGGCTGGCGGAGACGAACGAATACGAGACTCTAAATCCGCTGGAGTACACCTTCTCGATCACCTCGAAGTTCTACGATTCGCTGGTCACCGTGGGCGCCGACGGTCTCGAACCGGAATTGGCCACCCAACTGCCGATAGCCAACGACGATCTGAGCCAGTGGACGGTTCACCTGCAAGAAGGAGTGACGTTCAGCGACGGCTCGGCCTTCGACGCCGACGACGTAGTGGCGACCTACCAGGCGGTGCTCGACCCGGCCACCGCATCACCACTACGCGGAAACTACGGGTTGTTGACCTCGGTCGAGGCCACCGACCCGTTCACCGTGGTCTTCACGCTCTCGGCACCCTATGCCGCCTTCCCGGTGCTGCTGACCCTGGGGATCCCCGCCTCCGAGAAGGTCGGCGGCTCCATCCTCGATTCGACGCTGACCCGCCAGCCCGACGGCACCGGCCCGTACACGTTGGCCGACTGGCAGCAGGGCAGTTCCATCACCCTCCAGGCCCGGGACGACTATTGGCGCGGCAAACCGGCCGTCGAGACCATCGTCATCGGGTTCGTCAGCGACGAGAACGTCCGCGCGCAACGGCTGCTGAGCGGCGACTTCGACGGAGCCCAGCTCTCGCCGCTGGTCGCGTCGCAGCTCGACGGCCAGCAGGGGCTGGAGATCTTCACCAACCCGAGCGGCGACTACCGTGGCATCACATTGCCCCAGAGCCTGCCCATCTTCGCCGATCCGCAGGTGCGGATCGCACTCAATCTGGGCACCGACCGGCAGGCCATGATCGCCGGCATCCTGGCCGGTCACGGGCAGCCGACGAGCACCCCGATCACTGCTTCCTTCGGGGACGCTTTCAACCCGGACGCCACCTTCGGCTATGACCCGGAGCGGGCTGCCGCTCTTCTCGATGCCGCCGGCTGGACACTGGGTTCCGATGGCATGCGGACGAAAGACGGCGTCCCGTTCTCGTTCGAGCTGATGTATTTCGCCGAGGACACCGTGCGGCGCGACGCGGCGCAGGCCTTCGCCTCCGATGCGGCCAAGCTCGGGATCGAGGTGCGGCTGCTGGCAGTCGACCGTGCGCAGGCCAGACAGAAGATCGCCACCACCGCATTCGTCTTCGGCGGCGGAGACGTGCCCTACGATCCCGACACCCAGGTCTTCAGCGCGTTGCATTCGTCGTTCGCCGACTATGACCCCAACGACCCGTATTCGAATCCCAGCCAGTACCGCAATCCGGCGGTGGACGAGTTGCTCGACAAGGCCCGTGGCGAGGTCGATACCGCGCTTCGTGACGCGGATTACCGCGAATTGCAGTCGCTGCTGATCGCGAACCCGCCGACGGTCAGCCTCTTCGTCCTCGATCACAGCTACGTGGCACGCGGGCTCGACCGGTACTCCCCCATCGAGCATGTCGTCGAACCCCACGAACACGGCGTGGCCTGGGGGCCCTGGTGGAATGTGGCGAGCTGGCGATGAGCACCACGCCCGTCAGCACCGAACCGCGCGATCGGGTGCGGCCGCGCCGCCACCGCAGTCGCGCGGCACTCGCGGCACGGCTGGTGCTTCGCAGGCTCGGCTGGCTGATTCCGCTGCTGATCGGGCTCAGTCTGCTGGTCTTCGTCTTGGCCGGCTTCGCACCGGTCGATCCGACCGCCGCGTTCCTCGGCTCGCAGGACGAGTTCACCAGTGCCGCCGGACGCGAGGGTATCCAGAGCGCGGTGGCGCAGCTGCCGTGGTGGCAGACCTGGCTGAGCTGGCTCGGCGGCGTGCTGACCGGGCATCCGGGTTACTCGATCTCGGCGCGGATGCCGGTGGCCGACGTGGTGTCGGCCCGTCTGCCGTGGACGCTGCTGCTGATGACCGGTGGCCTGCTGGCTGGGTTCGTGGTAGCCGTCCCGCTCGCGATCACGGCCGCAAGGCGGCCACAGGGCCTGCTGGCCCGTGGGCTCGATCTGTTGATGTGGGTGCTCGCGGCGGTGCCGCCGTTCCTCGTCGGACTAGGCCTGATCGCCGTCTTCGCACTCGGATTGCAGGCGCTGCCCGCCGGCGGCATCACCACCCCGGGGGCGCCGGTCAGTTTCGCCGGCACCTCGCGACACATGATCTTGCCGGTCGCCGCGGTCACCGCTGGGCAGCTGCCGTGGATCACTCTGCATCTGCGAAAGGCACTGGTCGAGGCATCCGACGATCCGGGGGTGCGGGCCGCTCGGCTTCGCGGGATTCGCGAGCATCGGGTCTTCGTGCGGCATATTCTGCCCACCGCGATGATCCCGGTGCTGGCGATCACCGGCGCCCGGCTGACCGAGGTGATCGCCGGCTCGGTGCTGGTCGAGCAGATCTTCTCCTGGCCCGGACTCGGGCAATCCCTGGTGGCGGCGGCCCTGGCCCAGGATTTCCCGCTGCTCGGCGTGGTGTCGATGCTGCTCGCCGCGATGGCTCTGATCGGCGGCCTGCTGGCCGATCTCGCCCTGGTCCGGCTCGATCCGAGGACCGATCCCGATGAGCTATGACCTGGCACTTCCCCGCGGGCGGACGCGTGGGCTCGCAATGCCCCGGGTCTCGTGGTCGCGTGCCGTGGCCGGCCTGGGGTTGGCTGCGCTGGTGGTGTACGCGGTCGTCGTGCCGTTGACGAATATGGTGCCGTTGACCGATGTCTCGTATCAGGTGGGCGCTCGGCCACCGAGCCTTGAGCATCTCTTCGGCACCGATCTCGCCGGACGAGATCTGTTCGTCCGGTGCGCCTACGGCCTGCGGGTCTCGATCCTGGTGGCGCTGGCCGGCGCGTTCAGCGCGATCGTGCTGGGTTCGGCGGTCGGCCTGAGCTGCGGGCTGATAGGCGGACGCTTCGACCGTCTGGTGATGCGGATCGTCGACGGGATCAACTCGCTCCCGCATCTGCTGCTCGGCATCGTCATCGCGGCCACCTTCCGCGGCTCGCTGCTGGCGATCATCATGGTCGTCGCACTCACCCACTGGCCGCAGACAGCCCGGCTGGCCAGGGCCGAACTGCTGGCCATCTCGGTGCGCGACCACTATCGGGCCGCGATCACCCAGGGCTTCACCCGCGCCCAATTGCTGCGCCATCACGTTTTGCCGCGGCTGTTCAGCCAGCTCAGCGTGGCATTCGGGCTACTCATCCCGCATGCCATCTGGCACGAGTCGACGCTCACTTTCCTCGGGCTCGGGCTGCCGCCGCACCAGCCTTCGCTGGGCTCGCTGTTGAACCTCGGCCAGCAGGCACTGCTCACCGGCAGCTGGTGGACGCTGGCCGCCCCGGCCGGACTCCTGATCATCACAACGGTGGCCATCACCGCAGTGGTCAGCCCGAGGGAGCACCGCCATGGCTGAGCACACCAGCCACGCTTCGCACGATCACGCGCGGGCACAGATCACGGTGCGCGGGCTCGAGGTCAGCTATGGCGACCGATCCGCACTGAAAGGCATCGACCTCGATCTGCGCCCGGGCGAATTGCATGTGCTGCTCGGATCGTCGGGGGCGGGCAAGACCACCATTGTCAACGCGCTGACCGGAATGCTGCCACGAACCGCACGACTGGGCGGCCGGATCGAGCTGGATCACGGCGAAGCCCACTGGAATCTGGTTGGGTTAGGCCCGAGGGCCTTCCGTTCGCGTATTCTCGGCAGGATCATCGGCACCACCATCCAGGGATCGGTCAGCGCGTTCACCGCCACCAGCACAATCGGCACCCAGTTGCGGGAGGCCATCGGGGCCATCTCGCCGAGAACCGGACTGCTTCCCGTCCACCCGCATCTGACAAGCTCGGACGATCAGCAGCGGCTCCGCGAGCTGTGTTGGGCCGCCGGCGCGGAGATCGACTGGCTCGGCCGCTACCCGCACGAACTGTCCGGTGGTCAGCTGAGCAGGCTGGGGCTGGTGGCGGCCATGATCGGTCATCCGCCCGTGCTGCTGGCCGATGAGCCGACCGCCGGCCTCGATGGCGAATCCGCGGCCGGCCTGATGAATGCCCTGGCGAGCTTCGCTCACAGCGGTCACGCCGTGCTGCTCATCACCCATGAGGCGGGGCTTGCGCGTCGGTTCGGGGATCTCGTCTCGGTCATCGAGAACGGAACCATCACCGCCCAGGGCGATCCGCGCGAACTCATCGCGCCACGCCGAGTCGTCCGGCGCTCGGCCGCGGCTGCTCCTGTTGAGCCGGGGCCGGGCTTGGCGGCCCGCCGGGTCACCCGAGTGCTCGGCGGACAGCAGATCGTCCGAGACCTCTGCCTCGAGGTGCCGCGCGGCCGGATCGTCGGCCTGGCCGGGCCGTCCGGGGTGGGCAAGTCAACACTCGCGTCGATGATGGCGCTGCTGGCCGCGCCGGACGCCGGGGCCATCGAGCTCGATGGCCGGACGCTGACCCAAGCAGGACTCCGGCTGCCCCCGCAGGTGCGCCGCAAGGTCGGCTGGGTCTGTCAGCAGCCGTTCACCGCGATGGACCCGCGGATGAGCCTGGCGAAGGCCATCGAGCTACCGGCCCGGCTCGCGGGGCTCGACGTCCGCGCCGAGGAAGCGGCCGGGTTGTGCGGACTGCCCACCGACGTGCTCGTCCGTCGTCCGGATCAGGTATCGGGGGGCGAACTGCAACGGGCCTGCATTGCCCGGGCGCTCGCGCTGCAGCCCGATTACCTGGTGCTCGACGAGATCACCGCCATGCTCGACCATCGAACAGCCGATGACGTGCTGAAACAGGTCGGGGCAGCAGCGGACGAGCACGGCATCGGTGTGCTGCTGATCTCGCACGATCAGCTCGTACTGGACGAGTTCGCCGACTTTGGTTGGCGGCTGGAACCGGGCAACGATGGACCAGCATTGCGTCGGGCAGATGACAACAACGAGATCGAGGAGTATCACAATGCATCTCACTCCAGGTGATCAGGAACGGCTGATGCTTGCGCTGGCCGGAATGGTGGCTCGCGACCGGCAGGCGCGCGGAGTCAAGCTCAACTACCCCGAGGCGGTCGCACTGCTGACCTCGTGGGTCGTCGAGCGGGCGCGCGACGGGGCGAGCGTGGCCGAGCTGATGCAATCCGGACGCGAGGTGCTCGGCCCCGACGACGTGATGCCAGGGGTCGCCGACCTGATCACCGACGTGCAGGTGGAGGCGATGTTCCCCGACGGACGCAAGCTGGTCACCTTGCATCATCCGATCGCCGGGGGCAGCGGCGAGGGACCGGGCGCCATCCGGGTCACGCCGGGGACCGTCGAGATCAACGCGGACCGTTCTGCTTCGGAGCGCATCGATCTGACGATCACGAATACCGGCGACCGGCCCGTGCAGATCGGCTCGCATCTGCATCTGCCGGACGCGAACTCGGCGCTGGCTTTTGACCGTGACAAGGCGTTCGGGTTCCGGCTCGACATCCCGGCCGGCACCTCACACCGCTTCGAGCCGGGGGTCAGCCGCACCGTGCAGGCGGTGACGATCCGCGGACGACGTCGTGTGCCCGGGCTGCAGACGGGCAAGACCGACGGCGGCGATCTCGGTCGGCTGCCCTCGCCCGCCGGCAGCACCACCGATAGCGACGCCGACCAGACCAAGGAGTCCTGAGATGCAGATCAGCCGCGAGAAGTACGCGTCGCTCTACGGCCCCAGCGCCGGCGACCAGATGAGGCTGGCCGACACCGACCTATGGATCGAAGTCGAGCAGGACCTGACCTTCGGAGGCGATGAGGCGGTCTTCGGAGGCGGCAAATCGATCCGCGAATCCATGTTGCAGGGATCGGTCACCAGCGCCCAGGGCGCCCCCGACACCGTGATCACCAACGCGATCGTCCTCGACTGGTGGGGCATCGTGAAGGCCGATGTCGGCATCAAGGACGGCATGATCGTCGCGATCGGCCGGGCGGGCAACTCCGATGTCAGCGACGGCGTACATCCACAGCTGGAGATCGGGCCGTCCACCGAGATCATCAGCGGCGAGGGCAAGATCCTGACCGCGGGCGGATTCGACTCGCATGTGCACATGATCTCGCCGTCGCAGACGGTGGAGGCACTGTCGACCGGAATCACGACCATCAGCGGCGGCGGCACCGGTCCGGCGGAAGGCACCAAGGCGACCACGGTGACCCCGGGTCCCTGGCATCTGCGCCTCATCCACCGCGCCTTCGACCCCTTCCCGGTCAACGTGCTGCTGCTCGGCAAGGGCAATACGGTCAGCGCCGAGGGACTGGCGGAACAGGCGCTGGCCGGCGCGGGCGGCTACAAGGTGCATGAGGATTGGGGCTCGACCCCGGCCGCTCTCGACGCGGCACTGCGCGCCGCCGACGAATGGGGCCTGCAGGTGGCGTTGCACTCCGACTCGCTGAACGAGGCCGGCTATGTCGAGTCGACCATTAAGGCGATCGCCGGACGCTCGATCCACACCTTCCACACCGAAGGCGCGGGCGGCGGTCACGCCCCCGACATCTTGAAGCTGGCGAGCGAGCCCTACGTGCTGCCGGCGTCCACCAACCCGACGCTGCCACACACCAAGAACACCGTGGACGAGCACCTCGACATGCTGCTGGTCTGTCATCACCTCAATCCCAAGGTGCCCGAGGATCTGGCGTTCGCCGAGTCGAGGATCCGGGCGACCACGATCGCGGCCGAGGACATCCTGCATGACATGGGTGCGCTGTCGATCACGTCGTCCGATGCGCAGGCGATGGGCCGGATCGGGGAGGTGATCACCCGAACCTGGCAGGTCGCGCACGTGATGAAGGCCAGGCTGGGTGCGCTCGGTGGCGGTCTGCCGGCAGACAATGAGCGGGCCCGCCGCTATGTGGCGAAGTACACGATCAATCCCGCTATCGCGCACGGGGTTGACGCCTTCATCGGCTCGATCGAGGCCGGGAAGATGGCCGACCTGGTGCTCTGGGACCCGCGCTTCTTCGCGGTACGCCCGGAGATGGTGATCAAGGGCGGTGCGGTCGTCTGGGGTTCGCTGGGCGACCCGAATGCGTCCATCACAACTCCGCAACCGACCCTGGAGCGGCCCACCCTCGCCGCGCCGGCGGGCGCGGAGTTGTCGGTCTCGTTCGTCTCCCCCGCCGCGCTGGACGCCGGGTTGGCGTCCACACTCGGGTTGCGCCGCAGACTGCTTCCGGTCGCGGGAACCCGGCAGACCACCAAGGCCGATATGAAGAACAACGCTGCCACACCGCAGATCGACATTGATCCGGAGACCTTCGCGATCGACATCGACGGAGTCCGTATCACCCCCGACCCGGTCGATGAGTTGCCGATGGCCCAGCTCTTTACGCTCTACTGATGACCACGCAGGCCATGATGCTGGCGTTTCTGGCCGATGTGCGTTTGCCGGTCGGCACACATACCCAGTCGGCGGGCCTGGAGCCCGCTCTTCAGGCGGGCATGCCCGTCGATGCGGTGACAGAGTACGTGGTCACCAGGCTGGCGACGGTGATCGAGGTGGAGGCCGCCACCGCGGTAGTGGCCCGATTCACCGAGCTGGCCCGCGGTGAGCTGGATCCGGTTGAGCGTGCGTGGGCGGCGCGGACACCGAGCAGGGCGCTGCGAGACAATTCCCGCCAGCTCGGACGCGGCCAGGCCAGATTGGTCGACGTCTTGTGGCCCTCGGCCGGTGGCGAGCGGTGCGGGCGCTACAGCCGCGCCGTGCTGATCGGGATCGCGGCTGCCAGGTCCGGGCTCGGATCCTTCGAGACGGCCTCGCTGATCGGCTACGACGATCTGCAATCGGTGACCTCCGCCCTGCTCAAGCTCGAGCCCACCGACCCGGTGCAGGTCGCCGCTGTGACCAGGGATCTGCTGCCCGAGGTGGATGCGATGGCCGAGCGGGTCGCGGGGCTTACTCGTCCGGACGACATCCCTGCCCATGCGGCGCCCCAATTGGAGCTATGGGCCGAGCAGCACTCCCACGCGACCGAGCGGCTGTTCCATGCCTGAGACCAATTCTCAGATCCGAACCAGAACCAAGGAGCACGATATGTCCATGCGAGATCAACAGATGGTATCGGGAAACCCCCGAGCGGGACTTGATGTCCCCGGCGCACCGACCCGCGCGATGCGGCTCGGGGTGGCCGGGCCGGTCGGCACCGGCAAGAGTTCGCTGATAGCGACGATCTGCCGGGCGCTGTCGAGTTCGCTCTCGCTGGCCGTGGTGACCAATGACATCTACACCGATGAGGACGCCCGGTTCTTGAAGGCAGCCGGGGTGCTCGACCCCGAGCGCATCCGCCCGGTCGAGACCGGAGCCTGCCCGCACACCGCGATCCGCGATGACGTGACGGTGAATCTGCTTGCCGCGGAGGACTTGGAGGCTGATTTTGCGCCGGTCGACATCGTCTTGATCGAGTCGGGAGGCGATAACCTGACGGCGACCTTCTCGCCTGCACTGGTCGACGTGCAGATCTTCGTCCTTGATGTGGCGGGCGGCGGCGACGTGGTGCGCAAGGGCGGCCCGGGCATCGCACGCGCCGATCTGCTGGTGATCAACAAGACCGATCTGGGACCGTTCGTCGATGTCGATGTCGAGCGGATGATCAGGGAGGGACGCGAGGTGCGCCAGGGGCGTCCGGTGATCGGGGTTTCCCGCAAGGATCCGGAATCGATCGCCGCGCTGGAGCAATGGGTGATGGATTCACTGACGAGCTTTCGTAGCGGCCATCATGTGGCCGTGGATCCGGGCCCGATGGCTCCCCATGTGCATGCGGACGGCACGGTGCACTCCCATGCCGGCGGCGCGCACGATCATCAGCATTGATGCGTACCCGCATCGTCATTGAGCCTGGACGGCGCGGACCGCGGATCGAGTTGCGCGGCGATGTACTGACGCCGCGGATCTTGTCGACCGGACCGCGTGGCAGCGCACAGATCGCCCTGGTCGCAACCCAGATGCTGCTGTTGGCGGGGGATGACATCGGCATCGACGTGCTCGTCGGCACCGGCTGCACGCTGGAGATCGTCGAGCCGGTCGGCACCGTGGCGTATGGCGGCGAAGGCGAATCCCGCTGGGGCATCTCGATCGAGATCGCCGACGGCGGCACGCTGATCTGGCAAGGCCAGCCGTTCGTGATCTCGGATGATGCCCGCGTACGCCGCTCCACTCGAGTGACGCTGGGCGAGGGTGCCCGTCTGCTCCAACGCGAGGTCCTCGCATTCGGACGATCCGGACAGCAAGGTGGCGATCTGGCGAGCGAGTTTCACGCGTATTCCTCCCGCATGGGTGCGGCGCTGCCGGTCGATGGTCACCACCCGGAAGGTCCCCGGCATCGTTGTGCGCCTCTGCTGATCGAGGACCTCGATCTGAGTCACGGTCGGCGCGGTCGCGTTGGTGTGCTCGGCGAAACCAGAGTGCTCGACTCGATCATCGCGCTGGGCTGGCGCCCTGAGGCAGAGGCATCGGCCGGGGTGACGGCTTTCGAGCTGGCCGAGCCCGGCACCCTCCTCAGGCAGCTCGGACGCGAACACACCCACCAGCAGATGGACACCTGCTGGCGCGCGTGGCATGGCGAGCTGTCAGGCTTGGGATGCGCTCAGCCCTTGCGAGCTCTCAGCTTCGACACTTGACTCAGCAGCGGACCCAGTTCGCGGGCAGCAGCAGCGTCCACCACCTCTTCGCGGCTGAAGCCGAGCAGGAAGAGCACGGCGTCGAGATACGGCAGGTTCAACGAGGTATCAGCAGACGCCCGCACGGCAGGCTTGGCGTTGAACGCCACACCGAGACCTGCCGCAGCGAGCATGTCTAGATCATTCGCCCCGTCGCCGATGGCAACGGTTCGTGACAAGGGTAATCCCTCGGCTACCGCGAATTCGCGCAGCTTCTGGGCCTTCGCGGCCCGGTCGACGACCGCTCCCTGGACGCGTCCGGTCAGCACGCCGTCGACCACCTCGAGCGAGTTCGCATGCACATGAGTGATGCCGAGTTCAGCTGCCAGCGGTCCGACGATCTCGATGAAGCCGCCCGAGACCAGCCCGATCGCGAATCCCAGATCCTGCAGGGTACCGACCAGGGTCCGGGCCCCCGGTGTCAGCCGGATCGCGTTGCGGACCTCGTCAAAGACGGACACCGGCAGCCCGGCGAGCTTCGAGGCACGCTCGTGCAGGCTCTCGGCGAAGTCGATCTCGCCGCGCATCGCAGCGGCGGTCACTTCGGCGACTTCGGCCTCGCGTCCGGCATGCGCTGCCAGCAGCTCGATCACCTCGTCGCGGATCAGCGTGGAATCGACATCCATCACGACCAGCCGGCGGCCCTGCCGCGACAGCCCCGCCGGCGAGACGGCGACATCGAAGCCCGCCTCGGCCGAGGCACGAGCCAACGCCGGACGCAGGTCGACGACCTCGGCGTGCGAGACCCAGAACTCAATGCTGGTCATCGGCTGGCGCGACAGCCGGCGGCTGCGGTCGATATTGCCACCGTGCTCGCTGATCACTCGGGCGGCGGCCGCCACATGCTCCGCCAACAACGGCCTGCCCAGCAATGTCACGACCACCCGCTTGGGGCGCGGCGGATTGTCGCCGACACCTTCGGTGATGTGGAGCGTCACACCCAGCCGAGCACAGGTTCCGGCGAGCCGGTCGGTCAGCTCGGTGGCGTCCGCGGGCAGCGCACCGAACAGCAGCGCCAAGATCAACTGCTCCCGCACGACCACCTGTTCGAAGTCGAGAACCTCGGCCCCGGTACGCGCGATGGCGTCCATCAGCTGAACCGTCATGCCCGGCGCATCGGTGCCGGTGATGGTCGCGGCCAGCGTCTGCCGGTCGTTCATGATCGCGAATGCCGATCAGATCAGCGGATTGATGATGATCGACTCTTCGCGACCCGGGCCGACGCCGATGCCGCTGATGCGGCAATGGACCAGATTCTCCAGGTAGTGGACGTAGGCCTGGCAGTTGGCGGGCAGCTCGTCGAAGCGGCGCGCGGCGGAAATGTCCTCACTCCAGCCCGGCAGGTACTCGTAGATCGGCTTGGCAGCGCACAGTTCGGGCTGGGTCATCGGATACACATCGCTGCGGACCCCGTCGATGTCATATGCCACACAAACCGGGATCTTCTCCCAGCCCGAGAGCACGTCGAGCTTGGTGAGGAAGATATCGGTGCAGCCGTTGATCTTGGCCGCGACCTCGACGATCGGGCCGTCGAACCAGCCACAGCGGCGCGGACGACCGGTGGTTGCGCCGTACTCGCCGCCATCTTGGCGCAACTTCTCGCCGTCGGCGTCCAGCAGTTCGGTCGGGAACGGGCCTTCCCCGACGCGGGTGGTGTAGGCCTTCGCGATCCCGATGACCCGGTCTATGCGGGTCGGACCGACCCCGGTGCCGGTGCAGGCGCCGCCGGCGGTGGGATTCGAGCTGGTGACGAACGGGTAGGTGCCGTGGTCGACATCGAGGTGGTGCGCCTGGGCGCCCTCGAAGAGCACGACCTTGCCTTCGTCCAGAGCGTCGTTGAGCAACCGGCCCGAGTCAACGATGTACGGACGCATCCGCTCGGAGTAGCTCAGCAACTGCTCGGTGATCAGCTCGGCATTGATCTCGCGACGGTTGAAGATCTTGACCAGCGTCTGGTTCTTCTGTTCCAGGGAAGCGACGACCTTGTCATGCAGCAGGTCGGCGTCCAGCAGGTCGGCGGCACGTAGACCGACGCGGTTGACCTTGTCGGAATAGGCGGGACCGATACCGCGACCGGTCGTCCCGATGCGCTTCTTGCCTGCGAACCGTTCGGTGACCTTGTCGAGGGTCTGGTGATAGGGGGTGATCAGGTGAGCGTTCGCGCTGATCAACGGATGGTCGACGGTGACGCCGCGCTCGGCAAGCCCGTCGAGTTCGTGGTACATGACCTGGGGATCGACCACCAAGCCGTTGCCGATCACGGTGACAGCGTTGCGGTTCAGGATGCCTGCCGGCAGCAGGTGCATGATGAACTTCTCCCCGTGGGCCACGACGGTGTGACCGGCGTTGTTGCCGCCCGAGTAGCGGACGACGTAGTCGACCTGCTCACCGAGAGCGTCGACCGCTTTGCCCTTGCCCTCGTCGCCCCACTGGGCGCCCAGAACGATGATGCCCGGCATGTTTGCATACCTTCCTGTTCGTCCCGGTCGATTCCTCCCGGAACACAGCGAAACCCTCTGCTTGAGGTAGTCAGCAAGAGGGCTCTTGCGACCTCACTCTAGCTGGCCGGTCTGGCTGCGGCCAACGATGCCCACCATGAGGCCACGCGATGAGCCATCCGGCTCAGGACGCCGGAGCATCTCCCCAGTAGGTCGGCTCCTTCTTCTTCAGCCATCCGATGGCACGCGCGGTGACCGGCATCAGCGCGTACTGGACGAGGATCTTCCAGAGAAATCCGAAAAACGTATAGCTGAGCCACTGGTTGAACGTGGTGATGCCGATCACCGGCGCCGCGATCGTGCAGAAGACGATGGTGTCGACCGCCTCCCCTGCACCGGTGGACGATGCGAGGCGCTGATAGAGCCGTTTCTCCGAATGCCGCCGCTTACCGCTCCACATGATCAAAGAGTTGGTCGTCTGTCCGCCCGCATAGCCGGCCATGCTGGCCAGTACCACCTGCCAGACCGGGCCCAGCGCAAGTTCGAGCGCCTGCTGGTGGGCGATGCCGTAGTCATCGTCGAATCCGGGCAGTGCGATCAGGATCGCGTAGATCAGCACCGACGCGGCATTGGCGACGAAACCGGTGATGATCGCTCGTTTCGCGGCGCGCGGGCCGTACACCTCGGTGATCATGTCGCCAAGGATGTACGCGAGCGGGAAGAGGAAGAACGCGCCATCGGTGATGACCGGGCCGAAGACCACGCCCTTGGAGGCACCGATGCTCGACAGAACGACCACGACCGCCATCGTGGCGAGCATGATGGCGTAGTTTCCGGATCCGATGCTGGCATATCTCACGGTGGGCCAGTCTAGAGGCTCGGGGCGCCCGCCCCCATGTGCCTCGTCTTCTTCAGTTAAGGGCTTGGATCGATCCAAGCCCTCGGTTTCCCGCTGACCGGCCTCAGGTGAAGAAGATCAGGCACGCCGCCAGGCAGCTAGGGCTGCCCAGGTCTGTTCCAGAACGGTCTCGGGTTCATTCCAGATCATCATTGGCGTGAACCGCAGGATTCGCCAGCCGTCGGCAGTGAGCCAATTGCCGCGCGCTCGATCGGCCTCGAAACTCGCTACTTGCGTGTGGTACTTGCGCCCGTCGACTTCAACAATGAGCTTCGGAACATCAAAGGCAATGTCGGGCACAACGAGGTGTTCACCGCAGCTGATCTTTCGATTGCCAACCCACCCGTCGATGCCCGCCTGTCGGTAGAGCATCTGCAGATTCATCTCAGGCACGGACCACGGATTGCCAATTGCCCGAGCCAGGCATTCCTTCCTGACTCCAGTCTTCAACCTGTGCGCGACAAGGTCGTTGGCCCGGGCCAACGAGTCGGCATTCACGGCCCCTCGTCGTAGCCCCTCGCATAAGGCGGCCCACTTCCCCATCATCGCCATGTCCAACACCGTCAGCTCCGGATTGGTGATGATCGCGGTGCCCCGGTTCGCTCGCAATTCCACCGGCACCTTGATCTGATGCAGCCGCACGATCTTCGGAACAACATCGGTCTGGGGGCCGGCCAGGTCGATCATGCCGTCGGGGCAGTCAGGCCAGAAGGAGGCCCGCGCTGCAGCAGGACCCATCAAAATATGGCCTGGCCGCCAGGTGTGCACTGCCCTTGCTCGGATCACCGGGTCATCAACGAGGTCCGCAGCCACCAGCACGCCCGGACAAAGCCGAACCAGTGTGCCTGCCGCGATCGCGCGAGTGAATTTGTTGCGCAGTGGCCGGTAGTCCGCGGCGGCGATGACACCACCGCCCGCCCTGAGGGCATCCTCAATGCTCATACCTGAAGGATCGGCAAGTCCCCCGGCAATCGGTCATCTTCCTTCGAGGCTGTGGATAACTCCCCCGTGCCTCATCTTCTTCAGTTGAGTGCGCGGATCGATCCAAATTGCCGATTTCAGGCTTAAGCGGACCCAAGTGAAGAAGATCAGGCACACCTGGGGGCTCGAAGATGCGTGCGGCGTCTGCTCAGTAGACCGTGAGCCCGCGATCCTGGAAGATCGCCCGAGTGGCCTCGATCTCGGAGGCCGACGGCGGCTCGGTATCGGCCAGCTGGTATGCGAGCCCCAACTCGGCCCATTTGGAGCGGCCCATCTGATGGAAAGGCAAGACCTCGACCCGGCTCACCGATCCGAGCGACGCCGCGTAATCGGCGATCGGGGCGATGGTGGCCGGATCGTCGGTGAGCCCGGGCACCAACACGAACCGGATCCAGATCTCGATGCCGTGATCGTCCAAGCGGCGGCCGAACTCAAGAGTAGGCTCCAGGCGGCGCCCGGTCACGCGCAGATAGGTGGCCTCGTCGCCGGCCTTCACATCGAGCAGGACGAGATCGACATCGGCGAGCATGGCGTCGTCGGCGTTGCGGCCGAGAAATCCAGAGGTATCCAGCGCGTTGTGGATCCCCATTTCCTTGGCACCGCGCAGAATCTTCCGGGCGAAGGCAGGCTGCTGCAGCACCTCCCCGCCCGACAGAGTAATGCCGCCCCCGGTCGCGCGGAAGACACCGCGATAGCGCCTGATACGCGTCAGCAGATCATCGGCGAAGATCGGGACTCCGGCATGCGCATTCATCGTGTCGGGGTTGTGACAATACTGGCAACGCAGCGGGCACCCGGCCAGGAAGGTGGTCATCCTGGTGCCCGGGCCGTCCACTGCTGTCACGAGTTCCCAGGAATGGACCGTGCCGACCTCACCCGTGCGCTGCCCCATCAGCAACTCGGTACGGCCGAGATGTTCGGCGGTGGGGATACCGCCGAGCATGCTCGCCCGAACCGGAGAACTCACAGCGACTCGTGGAAGGTGCGCGAGAGCACGTCCAACTGCTGTTCACGGGTCAGCTTGGTGAAGTTGACCGCATAGCCCGACACCCGGATGGTCAGCTGCGGGTAGTTGTCCGGATTCTCCATGGCATCCAGCAGCGTCTCACGGTTGAGCACGTTGATGTTCGCGTGGTAGAGCCCCTCACCCATGCCGGCATCCAGGATGCCGACCAGGTTGCTGATCCGCTCGTCCGGCGTGCGACCGAGCGCGGGCGGGGTGATCGTGTTGGTCAGCGAGATGCCGTCCAGCGCGTCATCGTAGTCGAGCTTGCCGACGCTCATCATCGACGCGATCATGCCGTGCGTGTCGCGGCCGTTCTCCGGGTTCGCGCCCGGGGCGAACGGGGTGCCGGCTTCGTGCCCGCACGGGAACGCGCCGGTCGCCTTGCCGTAGACCACGTTCGAGGTGATCGTCAGCACCGACTGGGTCGGCACCGCGTCGCGGTAGAGCTTGATGGCCCGGATCTTGCTCATCACGGTTGAGACGACCAGCCGGGCCAGCTCATCGGCGCGATCATCGTCGTTGCCGTAGACCGGGAAGTCCCCCTCGGTGATGTAATCGACGACCAGACCCGAGTCATCGCGGACCGGGGTGACGGTGGCGTACTTGATCGCCGACAAGGAGTCGGCCACGATCGACAGGCCCGCGATGCCGCAGCCCATCGTCCGGACGATCTCGTCGTCGTGCAACGCCATCTCTATGGCCTCGTAGGCGTACTTGTCGTGGCTGAAGTGGATGATGTTCAGCGCCTCGACATAGGTCTCGACAGCGTGAGTGAGCATCGCATCGTACTTGGCCCAGATGGTGTCGAAGTCCAGCGGCCCGTCGCCGTCGATCGGCGCGAAGCCGGGCACGATGAGCTTGCCGCTCATCTCGTCGCGGCCACCGTTGATGGCGTAGAGCAGCGCCTTCGCCGAGTTCAGGCGGGCGCCGAAGAACTGCATCTGCTTGCCGATGGCCATCGGCGAGACGCAGCAGGCGATCGCCGTATCGTCACCCCAGTGGCAGCGGATCTCGGCGTCCGACTCGTACTGGATCGCGGAGGTCTCGATCGAGATCAGCGAACAGAAGTCCTTGTAACCGGCAGGCAACTCGGGATCCCAGTAGATGGTGATGTTGGGCTCGGGAGCCGGGCCGAGATTGCGCAGGGTCTGCAACAGGCGGAACGAGGTCTTGGTGACCAGCGTGCGGCCATCGTTGGCGAAGCCACCGTCGGACCAGGTTGCCCAGTAGGGATCACCGGAGAAGATCTGGTCGTAGTCGATGGTGCGCAGGAACCGGACGATGCGCAGCTTGGTGACCAGCGCGTCGATGACCTCCTGGACGCCGGACTCATCGATCACGCCGGCCGCGAGATCGCGTTCGGCGTAGATGTCGAAGAATCCGCTCAGCCGGCCGATGCTCATCGCAGCGCCGTCCTGGCTCTTCACGCTCGCAAGGTAGGACAGATAGGTCCACTGGACCGCCTCGGCGAAGCTGCCGGCGGGGCGGGAGAGATCGAAGCCGTAGCTGTTTCCGAGGTTCTTGAGCTTCTTCAGCGCCTTGATCTGCTCGGCGTGCTCCTCGCGGTAGCGGGCCCAGTTCTCGCTGAACGGCTGGTCGATGACCGAATCCATCTCGGCCTGCTTCTCGGTGATCAGCCGGTCGACGCCGTACAACGCGACGCGCCGGTAGTCACCGATGATGCGTCCACGACCGTACGCGTCGGGCAGCCCGGTGAGTAGATGGGACGAGCGGGCGGCGCGAATCCGCGGGGTGTAGAGGTCGAAGACGGCCTCGTTGTGGGTCTTGCGGTAGCGAGTGAAGATCTCCTTGATCTTCGGGTCGGGAGTCATCCCGGCTTCCTTGATGGCGGTCTCGACCATCCGCCAGCCGCCGGCCGGCATCATCGGCCGCTTCAGCGGGGCGTCGGTCTGCAGACCGACGATCACGTTGTCGTCCGCGCAGATGAACCCGGCGGGGAAAGCGTCCACGTCGCCGGGGATGTGAGTTTCGATGTCGTAGACGCGCTTGGCTCGCTCCACCGAAAGGTAGTCGCGCTGCAAGGTCTCCCAGACGTTCAGGGTCTTGGCGGTGGGACCGGCTAGGAAGGCCGCGTCACCGGTGTAGGGGGTGAAGTTGCGCAGGATGAAGTCGCGCACATCAATGGAATCTGACCAGTCGCCGGGGGTGAAACCCTCCCAGGCCTGGTCGAGGTGGAATGGTGCACGTGCCTTAACCTCGGCGGTCATCTGTCTCCTTTTGGCCGAAGCGAACCGCGCGGCTTGGCAACGGGGTACGCCCCAGGGAGCTCTGTCCGCAAGTCAAGCTGCGAGCAGGTTTACCTGCCGACCTAATGTTACCCTGCACTGTATTTATTTACATCATCGCAAGTTGCCATCGAGACTCGCTCGGCCGGCAGCGTCACAAATCGGCTTCCTGTACCAGCGCCGGACGAACCACGATCCGAGTCCAGGAGCCGACGTAGATGCGATCGTGATGGCCAAGTTCGACGCGTCGGGTGATCGGTTCGATCGGCAGCGGCTGGTCGATTCGTCCGACATAGGTGCCGTTGGACGAGCCGAGATCCTCCACGAACCACCGCACACCGTCGGTGGTCAGAGCAGCTTGGCGGCGGCTGACCCCGGTGTCGGTGCGGCAGTCGATATCGGGATGGGCATCTCCGGAGGTGCGTCCGACGACCACCCGCGGGACCCGAAGCGCCTCGATGATCGGTTGGCCGGGAGACGGCAGTTGTTCCGGGGCCTGCTGCATGCGATACCACTCCGGGTCGATCCAGATCTCCGCCACCCAGCGGGCGGTGCTGCCGGCCCGGGTGGGCGCGAAGCCCGGTGAAGCCGACGATGCGCGCAGTGCCGGGGCCGACCCCTGGGAGGGCTGCGGCTGGTACGTGCCCTGAGCGATCCGCGGCGGCACCGAGATCGCACGCAACGAGTCGGGGTCAGGCAGGTCGGGGCCCGGATCACCCAGATCGAGAGCGGCAGCCACGGCCAGATCCGGAGCGGCCGGATGCGGCACAACGGAAGCGGCCGAGTCCACCACCAGAGGGCTCTTCGTCTCAGCGTGGCCGGGCGCCTCACCGAGATCGAAGTAGCTCGGCGCGACTGCTGCCTGCGGAGCGGGCGGCTCGGCGGACGATGGCTTCGCACTGGCGGCCGATTCCGGCTCGACGGTGGGCTGCACGTCTGCTTGTGCCTCGAATCCTCTGGGCAACGCACCGGTGAGGAAGTCGTAGCCGCACGTCTCGCAGAAGAAGGCACCTGCGGCGGCTACCGAATGGCAGACCGGGCAGGTCTGGTTGCCCTGCCGTGTGGGCGGGACCGCCGGACCGGGTGGCAGCACCTGACCGAGTACACCGGGTTGGCCCCTCGCCGGCCGCACCGGCGTGGCAGCGGCGTCGATCGGCGCCCCGCAGACCGAGCAGTAGTCATCGGTCAGGCTCTGATGTCCTGCGGCACATCGCGCCATCGCTACTCCGCCTGTCCGCCGTTGCCGCCGGACTGGCGCGTCCGGGTGGTCTTCGTCGAGGCAGTATCCAGCGCCATCTCGTCCGCCTTGTCGACCTTGGTCTTCAGCCGCACCGTGCCGCTGCCGGGATCGACCACGTCGACCACCTTGCGCAGTTTCGTGGTGGCCTCATGGTTGCCGGTCTGCTGGGCCAACTGCACCGCGCGCCCCAGCTTGCTGGTTGCCGTCGACAGGTCGCCGGCCTTGCGCGCGGCCAGCCCTTCTTGAATGGCGGCCGCCAGTTCGGTCTGCCCGGTGTAATGCGCGACTTCGTCGTTGATCTGCGCGGTCAGCGAGTCATCGCTCGACCACATCGCCTTGACCAGACCTTGCGTGCGCGGCTGCTCACCGACCACCAGTTGCACACGCGCTGCCAACTGTTCCTGGCCGACCGCCTTCGCCGGCAGCCGCACCGCAATGTGATAGTCGCGTTCCTCATCGCCCCAGGCGCCAGTCCCGAAATCCACCGTCAGTGGATTCACGGGCTGCCCCTGATAGCTCAGATCCTCCACCGTCGGCGACACCTGCCGGACGAACAGCAGCTGGGCGCCCTGCGGCGTCCACACCCGCAGGTTCGCGGACGACACGCCGCGGCTCATCGAGGTCTGCATGATTCTCGCGAACTCCGCGGCCATCATCGCAGGATCGGGAATGATGTCGAGAGTGCCCATCAGAGCGCGAGCGATCTTACGCACCTCGGATACCACCCAGTAGGTGCCGATGCCACGGCAGTCGCACTGGAACCTGCCGGCACAGGCGCGGATCGCGGCGTCCAGCTGCTCGGGGGTCTCGTGTTCGTCCGCGCCGTCGGTCAGCAGCAAGGCATGCCGCTGGGTGACGATGCCGCCCATCGAGTTGAACAGGGCGAGGGTCAAATTGAGCCAGCGTCCGATCGCGGTGCCGCCGTCGGCGACAAGCCGGCTGATCGCATCCTTCGCCTCGCGGCGGGTGCGCGTGGTCATCTGCACCATGCCCGGCCCCGACTGGACGATCGGGTATGCGAGGTATGCCTCGTGGGTACCCGAGACGACCGCGAAGTAGGTGCCGTCCAGAATGTTGTCGAGGGCGACCATGGCAGCCTGCCGAGCAGCCAACATGCTGCGTTGGCCCATCGATCCGGAGCAGTCGATGATGATGATCTCGCCCGCGGCACCGTCCGATCCGGCGCTTCCCGCATCGCTGACCCCGACCCGGACGATCGCGTTGACATCCGTGCCGCCATCGGGCAGGTATTCGTTCTGATAGACCGTGGAGTCGAACTGGGCCACGGATCGTCCTTTCGTCAGCAGGCGGCTTGCGCAACCCAGCCAGATTAGCTTGCGGTGGGCGGCGGAACCGGCCGGGTGCGCGTGGTAGGGGCTTCCAGGTCGTCCTCGGCTTCCCCGGCGGTCATCGGGCTCTGCACGGCGGGAGGCTCGATGCGGGCCAGAGCAGCGGTGATGTTGTCCTCGCCGCCCTGCTCGATTGCCCAAGCCACCAGCTCTTGCGCTACCACGAGTGGGCCGTCCGGATGCTTCGCGGCGACCGCGTTCACCAACCGGGCCATCGCGGCGGGATCGGAGACATAGTTCCACAGCCCATCGGAGCAGACCAGCAACCAACCCGGCCGGTCGGCCACCAGGCTGGCGAGGGTCGGCGTCACGTCTGGGGCATCGCGTCCCAGCCAACGGGTGATGACATGACTGTGCATGCCGGATTCGGCGATCGTCCGGTCGACACCGGCCGCGATCTGCTCCTGGGCCATCGAGTCGTCGGTGCTGAGCAGTATTGCCTCGCCGGCGTCGGGAATCCAGTAGACGCGCGAGTCCCCGAGCGTCGCCGAAAGCAACTGGGATCCATTCACCAGACCGACCGCCAGTGTGCTGGATGCCGGGCTGGCCTCGCCCATGTCGGAATTCGCCAGCACCGCCTGGTTGGCGAATTGTGCGGTCTGGGTCAGCACGGCCCGGGTTGCCGATTCGGCGGCCAGGTTGGTCAGATTCCAGTCCCACTGCGTATGGCTGGCAATGTGGCTGATCACGGCGCGGGTCGCCGCCAACGATGCGCGGTCGGAGTCGGTGGACATCGACACCCCGTCGCAGACCGCCAGCACGGCGCGCCCGCCGATCTCGCCGGTCGCATCGAGCGCCATCGCGTCCTCATTGCGCGGGTGCCGGATGCCTCGATCGCAGACTCCCGCAACCCAAGGCGCCGGCTGCTCCTCCAGATGGTCGCGACCGCTGGGCGCCTTGGCGCCGCATTGCACGCAGTAGCCGTCCCAGTCGATCTCGCCGCCGCATTTCGGGCAACTGCGCACCTGAGGTGTGAAGACCCGTCCCATCACCGCCCCCGCAGCGCCATGCCGTGCGATTCCGCCCGGACTCTGCGCGGCGGCCTGCTCGGCTGCCCGGTCGGCGGCGGCGTCCGCCTCGGCCGTGGCGCTGAGTTCAGCGTCCCGCTGCCAATGCGAGGCCTCGGTCGAGCCGTAGAGCCTGCGCGGGCGGCCGCCGCCTCGCGGCTGCGACCAACTGAGCGGCGATGACGAGGTCTCCGGCGGCTGCGACCAACCCGCCGCGGACGGCTCGACGGCTTCGGAATCGGGTGCGTTCTGTTCACTCACAACAGGCTCCATCTGCGGGTCAGGTCGGCTTGGGTGATCAGACGTCTACGTTCGTCATCGTCGCGCGTCCACACCGCCAGGTCTCGATAGGCGCGCTCAAGTTTCGGACGCAGATTGCGTTCGGTGGCCGGCTGGCCGTCGAAGGCACCGACACCGCGGCCACGGTGGGTATGCACCTGAGCGAGAGCCTTCTCGAGTATCTCGGCCTCCAAGCCGGTGGTGGTGATCTGATCGAGCTTCGCGGCGTGAATCGCTTGCCAGGCCTGGTCGAGGTCGGCCAGTGTCCCCTCGCGCTGCAACACCAGCTTCGCCTGCGTCGTGCGGGCGTCGGAATAGCCGCGGCTGGTCGGCGGAACCAGTCCGAGAGCGTCCAGGGCGCCTTCCTGGTCGCTGCGGGCGAGCCGGATCCGGGTCATGGCGAATGCAGCCGGCGTCACATAGGCGGCATCGGTGCTGGCACAGATCGCGAAGAGCTCCTCGGCCAGCGCCGGTTGCTCGCCGTGCTCGCAGACCACGGCCAGCGCGTATTTCGGCGCCAACTCGCCGGGCAGCTGCGCGTAGACCGTGTTGAACGGCGCCTGCGCCTCATACCAGGAGTGCGTCTGGACGGCCTGCAGGCCCTGCATCCAGATCGCCCGCCAATCCCACGGGTCTACCTTGAGCAGCTCACGGACGATTCTGGACACGGTCTGGCGGTCACCCAACCCGAGCGCAATCTCGATCTGGGCGAGCATCACCTGGGCAGTGCGCTGCGGTGCGCGCTCCAGCGCGCCCATCCGCTGCCGGGGGTCGTCCAACGTGATCGCGGAGACCCAGCTCGTCATCGGATCGGACGGATCGGGCAGCAGCCTGGGTAGCTGGCGCCAATCGGTCCCCTCGCTGGCGGTCATCGGCACGCTGAACAGCGTGGACGGTGCCGACGTCGTGGCGGCACCCGGAGACCGCCTGGCCACGACCTCGCGGAGCACACCCATCGCCTGCACCCTCAGATCTTCGGCGGACTGGAAGCGGTCGGCGGGCAGCGGCGCGCAGGCTCGCTGCACCAACCGGTAGAACGAGTCGTGCTCGGCGAACAGCGGCATCTTGCTGAGCGGCGGCAGCGTGTCGACATACTCGCTCTGGTAGCCGCGGAATTCCGAGCACATCACCAGCAGTGCGCGCCCGAGCGTGAAGATGTCGCTGGCCACCGACGGACCAGTCTCGGCCACTTCCGGTGCCTGATAGCCGACGGTGCCGAAGATCGGAGAGGTCTGGTCCGCGATGCGGCGCACCGCACCCAGGTCGATGAGTTTGACCGAATCACCCACCTGCATCAGGTTGTCGGGTTTGAAATCGCAGTAGAGCAGGCCGCCTTCGTGCAGATAGGTGAACGCCGGCAGGATCTCGATCAGGTAGGCCAGCGCCCAGTCGACCGGCAGCGGATCATGGCTGCCCTTGTTGGCGGTCTTGCGCTCCTTCAACAGGTCGGTGATCGAGCGGCCGGGCACGTACTCCATCACGATGTAGCGGGCATCGCCGTGCTGGACGAAGTTGTAGATCTCGACGATCAGCGGATGCTCGACGGCCGCCAGGAACTCCTTCTCGGATTTCGCCGCGGCGAAGGCATCATCGTCCGAGGCATTCAGCAGGCCTTTCAGCACCACCCAGCGATCGGAGACGTTGCGGTCGCGGGCCAGGTAGATCCACCCCATGCCGCCGTAGGCGATGGCACCGGCGACTTCGTACTGCTGGGCGATCAGCTCGCCGGGCTTGATCGCCGGATAGAAGCTGAACACGGTGCCGCATTTCTCGCAGCTGCCCTGGGGATCGCCGGGTTTGCCGTCATGGCCACGGCCGACCGGCTCGCCGCACTTCGGGCAGTTGCGCCGGGGCTCGGGGACAACCGGATCGCTCAATACCGCCTTGGCCGGATCGATCGACGGTGCGGGTGGCACCGTGGTCACGCCCGCCCCGATGCGGGTGTGGCTGCGATGCGCATCCGAGCGGGACGAGGTGCGCGCAGCCCCGGGGCCGGCGAGCGCAGAGCCCATCAGCACGGTACCGAGCTCTGCCGCGGTGGCGGTGGTTGACAAGGTGGTGCCGAGCAGCTGCGGCGTCTTACTCGGCGGTTTCGCGTCCGGAGGATTGCCGCAGACGTTGCAGTAGCCATCGACGATGGTGCCGCGGCAACCTGGTTGCGGGCAGTGTCCGCCCCGTTGGCCCAGCCGGGACTCGGAGGCTCCCCGGGCCGACGGCGCGGGGCTCGGCGGCTGGGTGCGTAGCTGCCCCGGTTCGCTGCCCGCCGTGAACGACGAGACCGGCGGCATGCCGCAGACATCGCAGTAGCCGTCGACGATCGTGCCGGTACAGCCGGGCTGACGGCATCTCATCGGTCAACCGTACCGCGGGCTCCTGCCAGGCCGGCCAGCCAGGCGACGTAGCGACGGCAGGTCTCCATGAGCGAGGCGAGGGCCTCGGTGGGCTGCGGAGATCTGCGAGCCAGATCGTCGGCGACCCCGAAGAGCGCCGTCAGCTGCGGATCTGCGAGTCGCTGCTGGTCGACCTCCGAACGCAGCGTGATCAGCTCGTTGGCCAGCATCTGCGAACCGCGCAACGCCTCCGAGTACGCCCGGGCCACGAAATCCATCGCCTGCCCGACCTGCTGCAACCGGACGATGTACTGCTCCAGCGCGGCCCGGTCAGCGCTGGGCACCGGTCCGAGCGCGGTGACGTCGGGTACCGCGTACTTCGGCGGATTGCCGACCGTGGCGACCACCTGGTCGACCATCTCGTCCAGCTGCTGGCTGCGGGCCAGCAGATCGGCGCGCAGCCGCTGGGCGGCATCGGCGCGCTCGGCGGTCTGCTGTTGGGCTTGAGCATTGGCGCGGCGCTGGACGCCACCGACAATCAGGTCGCGTTCGAAGGTCGCTGCGTCAGCCTCCAGCGGGCCCAGCAGACCACCGATGTCGCCACCGCGGCCGGCCTTGTCGTTGATCGTGGTCAGACGCTCTTCCAACTGGGCCAGCCTGGCCCGGGCCGCACCGGACGTGGGTGGCGGCTCCAAGGCCACCTGATCGCGCAACCGCTCCATGCTCGCCCGCAGATCACGCAACCGGGCGACCGCCTGGGTTCCGGCCGGGTCGAGCTGCAGCCGACTGCGCAGCTGCCCTATCAGTGCGTCCGACATCCGGCAGGCCTCCGGTAGCGACAGGCCGCTGGCGGCGGTGCCACTCCAGGAATCGTCGTCCAGCCGGCCCCAGACCAGCGACGACAGCTGTTCGCGTTCCCGGACCTGGACCCGGCCCCGGTCCCAGACCTGCAGCAGCCGGCGGTAGCGGGTCTGGATCGACTGCCACAGCTGCAGGCTCAACGCCATGTCGCGCGTCAGTTCGTCCACGTGCTCGCTTTCTTGCACGGCCACGTCGAGCGCTCCGAGTTCGGAGCGGCGGGCCTCCAGCCACTTGTCGAGAGCAATCAGATAGGAACGCAGCTGCAAGGTGTCGATCGCTTCACCCAGGCGTCCGGGGGCCTCGGGTGCGTTCACGGGACTCATCGGTACCTCCGTAACGATCCGCTCAGGCCGGCGACCGAGCTGACGGCTGCGATGACCATGATCCCGGCGACGAGGATTGCCTGCGCTTCGACCGTCGCGGCATGGCCGGACAAGTCGGCATCCACCTCATTGCCGATGGTCGATGACTGATCGGCGAGCCAGGAAACCAGCCAGTCATAGGGTTCCTGGGCCGAGGCCACCAATTCGGGACTGGGCGGGTCGGTGGCGGCCACCAGCTGGTCGTGGGTGCTGATCATCTGGCTCAACCGGTCGGTGGCGTCGGCGCTCCCCAGTTCGGTGAGCGCGTCACTCGCTTGGCCGGTGGCGTCAGCATAGGCCTGCGCCCCTGAGGCGGAGTCGGTGATTCCCAGGAGCATGCGTCCCTCGATCGCCTTCGCTTCGGTGACAGCAGCGTGGGCCTTGGCCACGGCGGCGGCCTGGGTGACTCCGCTGGTCTGCACGGCGGAGATACTCATCGCGGTCGTGGTGACCAGCTGCGTGACGATCACCAGCGAGGCGATGGCAGCTGCCAGCCCGAGCATCAGGCCAAGGTTGACAACCCGCCGGGTGCGTCTGGCAACCACGACACTCGCGACGACCAGCAGCAATACCGGCACGGCCAGCACCGCGATCAGCCATTGCTGGTTGTCGCCCTGGGATTCGAGGACAGCCGTGTGCGCCGCGATCTGGGTGTCGAGCAGCGGAAGCAGATCGTTGACCAGCACCTCGCTGGCCTGGCGCATGTCATTTTGGCTACCGGTCTTCATCGCGACACTCAGCTGCGCCAGATAGTGGCCGAGGGCCGTGTTGATCTGCTGCAATGCCAGCGAATCACTTGGGCTGGCGGCGGCTGCGGCAATCAGCTCCGCGGACGCAGAGTCGGCCAACCCCAGATAGCCGGCGTCCGGGGCCTGCCCATCGGTGGCCATCAGCAGCGCTTGGGTGGCCGCCGCCTCGGCACCCAGCAGGTCGCTGCGCACGGTCTCCAACCGCAGCATCTGCTGGGTCGCCACGTTCACACGCTCCACCGACTGCCGGTTCTCATTGAGCACCAGCGGGGCGATCACGGCGACAGCCAGACAAGCGATGACCAGCACGGCCCGCCACCAGGCGATCACCGACGATGTCGTCATGGTCTTGGTGCCGTCCGGCTGCGACGGCGCGCTCTGCCGGGCCTGACTCAGCCCTCCGCCCCTGCTCCAGGCCTGGCGCGGGTCGGTTGATTTCGCCACCGCGGTCATTGGGTCTCCTCCGGCTCAGTGACCAGCTCGTCCCCGGGTTCGATGACCGAGTCCCCACCGATGTCCTCACGAGTGAGCAGCCTCAGTTGCTCCACGGTAGGGGCCGGAGTATCACGTAGCCGCCAGGCCTGGTGCCCGATCGCCGCCTCCAAGAGGTTGCGGCAATAGCGTCCGTTGCCGAAGGTCTCGTCGCGTATCTGGCGGGACAGGTCGAACTCGAACGCCTCCAGGGCTTCCTCGCCGAGGTCGTAGTCGGATTTTTCGACCATCTGCTTGAAGATCTTGATCAGTTCGTCATCGGTGTAGTTCGCGAACTGGATCTCGGTGCGGAAACGACTTGCCAGGCCGGGATTCTCGGCGATGAAGGTGGCCATCGGGGCGGGATATCCGGCGACGATCACGACCAGATCGTCGCGGTTGTCCTCCATCTCCTTGACCAGCGTGTTGATCGATTCCTCACCGTACTGGTCGCCCGACAGCGAATAGGCCTCGTCGATGAACAACACGCCACCTAGTGCGGACGCGACGACATCCGCTGTCTTGGTGGCGGTCTGCCCCAGATAGCCGGCCACCAGCTCCGAGCGGTCGACCTCGACCAGTTGTCCTTTGCTCAGCAGCCCGACCGCCTTATAGATGCCTGCGACCAGCCGGGCAACGGTGGTCTTGCCGGTGCCAGGGTTACCGACGAAGACCAGATGCCGGGTGATGGTCGGCACCTTGAGCCCGGCCTCCGCACGCAGCGCCTGAACGTGCAGCACGGCCGTCTGTCGTCGGATCTCACCCTTGACCTCTCTGAGCCCGATCAGGTCGTCCAGTTCGGAGAGGAGTTCTTCGATGCTGCGCTCGGGTTCGGCGTGCTCCTCGACGGCAGGTTGGGTGCCTGCCGGCGCGGCGGGGGCCGCAGCCCGGGGATCGGCCTGCGGGACAGCGGGGATGCCCGTATTCATGGATTCAGACCCGGTCGATGGCTGGAGGACCGGAGAATTACGCAGCTGCTCGATCCGGGCCTGGTTGACGCGCAGCTGTTCGAGCACCGATTCGAAGGCCTGATTGCCGACCTGAGTGAACTCGTCCATC
>NZ_JAVTWX010000080.1:0-8232 GCF_032229645.1 Brooklawnia sp. | reverse complement strand
GACGTGCCCCACCACGAGCATCGCCATCCAGATCGGCAACTACATGCTGTATACCAGCGTACCTCTGCGACCCTAAGCGGATACGTCGCAACAGTCGATGTCGTCCCAGACCGCCGAAAGTGGATCGGCAACGAATGCGCGGGCACGACAGGCCTCCTTAGTGCCCCGGTCGCGTGAGATCTTTGCTTTTTCGACTTGGTGGCTAGAGAAGCGAACTACCTGCGGGTTCGAACCGACCAGCCAGATTCTCAGGCACCCTGAGGATCTTGATGATAAGTCTGGCGGCGACGTGGCCCCCAAGAAGACTCATCAACCGCCGAGATCTACGTCGCCGGTACAGGCAACTCCGGAAAGGTAGATGCGGGTCGTGGTCAGAGAGGTTCTCCTAAGCAATCTCATCGACTTGCGCCCCTGAACCACCCGAACTCCCCAAGCGCGGACGCAAGGACTAGCCGCACCTTTGACCGTACTCCCGCCCGGAGGGCACTCACTAGCTACGCCTGCGGGCATCATCCCTCTGCGGGTCTAGTCGTCTCATCCGATCGGAGAAGTACAAGAGCAGGCCTGTAGCCACCGCGCCCAGCACGAACGCGGCACCGAGCGCACGGATCCTGCTACTAGCGCCGATCTCGACGAGAGTTGGGTGGTCCGGAGCTATTTGGCTGATAATGCGGTTCGCGGATGCAACACCCAGGTCGTTCTGCATAGCCACAAGCTCTGCCTCCAAGCGCGCCAGCAACTCGCGCGTCTGCGACTCGACCTTGACTGGATCCTTTCCGACTACCTCCACATCGATGATGGGATCGGGAATCGAGGTCGTCCATTGTCTCCCGACGTCGCGAATTCGGACACGCGAACCCTCGAGGACCCCCTCACCATACAAAGTCGTCTCTGGGGATGCCGTCTTTGTCTGTGCAACACCACCATTCACGCGTATCACCATCGCTGAAGCTGCGCCAGTCATATAGGCCCCCTCCGCTCGCAGCGGGTTTGGGTCTGGCTGCAGCAGGGTCATCGTGCTATGGGACCAATACACGACCGGCGCACGCAGCACCATGAGGTACACGGCGCCCGCGGTCACTATCATGCCGAAGAGTGCCAGGTACCATCGCCGCCAAGCTAGCCGGAGGAACCGAGAGGTCGTCACATCTCTCCTTTCGTTACCCCAGTCACATGGTAGTTGTTGCCTTTTCGAGCAGTTGCAGGAGTCGGGTTGCCCGCTGACTCCAGTCCTGTCCGGTCACCGTTGACTGTACCTCGCTGCGAGGCGCAGCATCCCTTGCCAGCCACCGCTGCACGGCGTGGACGAACTCCTCCGCTGAGGATGCGACGTCGATGAACTGAAGATCCAACCCATCCACCGGTGCGACATCAGTTGCCACCACGGGAATGCCTGCCGCAAGATACTCCACCGTCTTGAGAGGGTAGCTCCGGCGGTTGAAGGTGGAGTCAGCATAGGCCGTCAATCCAACCGATAGGCATGCATAGAACTCGCCCAGACGCTTCCTCGGAACTCGATCAATCCACTGGACGTTCGGATGAGCCGCGAGAGAAGTGAACTCGTCCAGCTTTGTAGGATTATGAAAGCCCCGCGGACCAATGAGTAGCAGGCGCACCCCTGATTCCGCGGTGTGCTTGAGAATCTGGAAGTCTGTACGTTCGTTGAACTGCCCGATCACTCCAGCCATGGGGCCCGCCAGGGAAACCTCGGGCGCTGCCCGTTGGTTCATGTAGTCCACGAACCTGCTCGTATTCGCACCGTTGGGAAACCATACGGTGGGGGTTCCGCTCCGGCGCAGCACGTCCGCCAGTTCGCGGGTCACCGCGAGGACAAGGTTGGCGCTTGCCAGGTTCTTCTCTCTCGCGCGCGCCAGCCCAGAAGCGGACCTGTTCCAAAGAGGAGCGGCCGCCACAAAGTCATCTGTGGCGAAGTAGATCCTCGTTCCGGGTATATCGCCCAAGTCCGCCAAGATGGGTTCTGGCCCAGAGGCAACTATGGCACTTGGGGCCAACCCCAGGTTCCCTAGATAGCGTCGCAACTGACGGACGAGTGTCCACCGAGCAAGCGAGTTCAAGCCAGGTCGCGCGCTGCCAGGAAGAACATTGACACTGATCCGAGTCAGGCCTTCGATCGGCTGGCTCACAGAGGGTACCCGCTTACCTCGTCGCACCGTTTCGGCAACGGAACGCGGCGGGTCTACCCAGATCACCGGTCGCAGCTTCACCAACTCTTCGACGAGTTGACGATCTGTGCCTGCGACGGCGTCCCATTCGACGCCGGGTAGGTAGATGATCGGTCCGTCGGTGTCAGGTGTGAGCGCACCGCCCCGGCGAGCTCTGTCGGCTGTCGCCACCACGGGCGTAGCGTTGAAGTCGTCCGTGGCAGTGCGTCGGAGCATGCGGGCGATCTGTTGTCGTGCGAAGTACCGCGCGAAGCGCGTCGTCGAACGAAGCCCGTCGGGCAAGGCATCTACTTTGAGGCTTGGCCCTGAGTCGAGCACCTGCTGATAGATCCTCACTTGACGGTGGGCTGCTGTCTCTAGCGAGAACTCATTCACAACTGAGTGGGCGAACGCCCTGAGTGACTGTCGCCGAGTCGGGCTGGCGAGCAACGGGACGAGTTCACCACGAAGTTCGGTGCTCCCGGAGTCACCCTCGCCCATGCCGTACCAACCCTGCCACTTGAACAGATCGACGGTCTCGGGCGTGAGAGTCCGGAAGAATCCGTTCTCTCCTTGGACGATCAGCGGCACTCCGAACGCCATGGAGCGGAGCGCGGACCCGCCCATGCCCAGCCCGACGTCCGCGATAGCGTAGGCCGGACGAGGATCGGCGAGTTCACCGGTCAGAATAATCGTTCCTGCACGCCGACTATTGACTCGGTGCGCGGCGTCCTCGATGCGCTGACGAGCTGGGCCATCGCCGACAATCATCAGTTGGAATGCCTGACCTTCGATCATTTCATCGGCGACCGCGATTGCGGTGAGGATCCCTTCGGCCTTCAGCTCATTGGCTAGGCGGCTCACACACACAACAAGCGGGCGGCCATCCAACGGCCAAGCTCGCCGAAACGACTCAAGTTCGTCACTGGCAGGCATGACATTGTGCTCGAGGTCAACAGGCGGCTCGATCACGTGGACATCGTGTCGCCCAACCTTCCGCTCATGGGCAGCGATTTGGTGCGTGCCGACGATGAGAGGCATAGTGTCGGGAAGGAATGGGGCGACTGACATCGACATTACCGTGCATACTGCCCGAGTGTCGCCGTCGCGCTTAGCGGCAAGGAGTGCCTCCATACCGGGTGGCCACTCGTACCCGTGAATCACGTCGATTCCACGCGCAATGGCCAGGCGGCGCAGCGCACTCACAATCCATGGCGTCGGCCGATGGCTCGGTCGAGGAGCCTCAATGAACTCCAGGCCAAGCTCGTCTATACGACTGTTGAGGACACCTCGTTGGCCGAAGATCATGCACTCGTGGCCAAGATCTCGAACGGCGGCCGCCAACTCGATGGCGTTGGTCTGACTGCCACCCATATTGAGATCGTGCGGATATACCAAGATCCTCACGTTGTCTCCGTCCTTGCCGATCGCAGGCTCTGGAGGTCCCCGCGTTTCACGTAAACCATTCCGCCAACGACGATCAGTGAGACGACGCCGGCGATGACCGCCGCCATCGCGACCGAGTCGATGATCACCGAGATACCGAAACATGCGCCGCCCAACAGGACACCAATCAGTACCGGGACAGCCACAGCACGCGCTGTCGCGAGCGGCCGCACCCCGGCCCATCGCAGGACCACTAGGTAGCTGGGCAGCACGACGATCGCAGCAGCGATGAACTGACCTGCAGCCGCCCCTGCTGCTCCTGCGTGTGTTACGCCCAAGATCATCAGTGGCATGGCGGACACGAACCACAGTAACTGTGTGAAGAGGACGACACCGGATCGTCCTAGGACGACCAGGAAGTCGTAACAGAGTTCGAACCAGATTCGGAGAGCTGCCACTAGCGCTAGCCATAGGAGGATGTCCGCAGCAGGAGCCCACTGAGGCCCGTACACGAACTCGACTACCGGTCTGGCGGCTCCACTGATCGCGAGGCACGCAGGGATCGCCACCGTAGAGAGCAGCCCCAACACTCTCGTGAACGCGCGCGTCATCCGTGGGGGATCCGACTGGATCTTTGCGAACGCAGCAGGAGCGACAGCGCGTAAGGGCATGGAGAAGATGCTGACCGGCCAGCTGGCCAGGTTGAAGGCCAAGACGTAGAAGCCCAATGCCTGAGCGCCCAACATCGAGCCAACGATCACCTGATCGGCATAGCCGCTAGCAAACACGACGATGCTCGCGGCAGCCAACGGCAGTCCGAAACCAAGGAGCCGTCGGGCGACCGATCGATCCCACCCGAAGCGGTATGGCAGAGGTGACCAACGCCAGAAGAGTATGGCCCCAGCCAAGCTGCCCGCGAGCCGTCCGATGGCAAGGCTCATCGCCCCCCACCCCATCAGCGCCAACGCCAGCGAGACGAAGGCCCCGAGCCACGCGTTGACCTGATCGGCGATCGTACGCTCGCGTTGCATGAACTCCCGCTGCAGTAGCGCTGCTGGAGTCGCCACTAGGCCGTTGATCAGGATCGCACCCGCCATCAGCTGCACAACTGGTGTTGCACGAACATCACCCAAGGCGGTCGAGATCGAAGGGGCGCTCACGACAACGCCCAACGTGAGGACAACGCTGCTGATCACGGAGATCAGGTTGACCGTAGGTGCGATGCGCGCCGGGTCATCGGGCCAGCGTACGATCGCCAGGCTGACCCCGAGTTCGTTGAAGCTGAGCACAGCGAGCATGGTCACTGTCGCGATAGCGAAGACGCCGAACTCGCTCGGGCCCAGGACCCGAGCGAGAACGATGCCGATCGCGAGGGTTCCCAGACGGGACGCCACCGTGTTCAGAAAGCTCCAAACCAGCGCACGCGACGCCCGCTGTGCAATCGAGCCGTTCGCCGGCTCGTCAGACATCACCCACCGCGACGGATAGCGCATTACACACGACAACCTGCTGCTCATAGGTCAGGTGCGGGAACATGGGCAGCGACAGGATCTCCTTGGCCGCTCGCTCCGCCACTGGACAGGCTCCCTCGCTGTACCCGAGGTGCCGGTAGGCCTGAGTAAGATGCCATGGTTCCGGGTAATGGAGAGCAGCCCCAACGCCCGCCCCATTCAGCTCGGCCAGGACGCGGTCGCGGTCAGCGAGGCGGATCACGTACAGATGCCAAACATCGACGTTGCCATTGAGGCTCGTCGGCACACGAAGACCAGGCATGTCGCTGAGAAGCTCGGCGTACCGGTCGGCCGCCGCTTGCCGGAGCGCGTTCCACCGGTCGAGGCGCGCCAGCTTCGCGTTGAGTATCACGGCATGCATCGAGTCCAGCCGGGAGTTCACGCCAACGACCTCGTGCTTGTACTTCACGACAGAGCCATGCCCCGCGACCAAGCGGACGTTGTGAGCCAACTCCTCGTCGTTGGTGGTCACCGCGCCGCCGTCGCCGGAGGCGCCGAGGTTCTTGCCCGGATAGAACGACGTCGCCGCGATTCGTCCCAGACCACCTGCCGCGCGTCCGTTCCGACGGGCACCCTGCGACTGGGCCGCGTCTTCAACGATCGGAACGCCAGCATCCGCGGCGATAGCTTCGAGTTGGTCGACTGGTGCCACCTGACCGTAAAGGTGAACCGGCACGATCGCCTGCGTACGACCAGTGACTGCCGCGGCCACAGCGTCCGGATCGATGAGCAAGTACTCGTCATCGACATCCACGGGCACCGGCGTCGCGCCGATCCGGGATGCAGCCTCGGCGGTGGCGATGAACGTGTTGGCCGGCATGATCACCTCACCTCCGGCCGTCACCCCCACCGCGCGAAGGGCGAGCTCGACGGCGTCGGTGCCATTGGCCACTCCGACGCAGTGATTGACGCCGATGTAGTTGGCATACGCGTTCTCGAAGGCTGCCACTTGCGGTCCTCCGATGAAGCCTGCGCTATGCAACACCTCCAGCACCAGGGGTTCGACCTCATCGGCGATCTCGGCCTGCTGCGCCCGCAAATCTAGGAACGGGACGGTCATCTCAACTCCTTGCCTCTAGGGCATTGTCTAGTGGTCTGGCGGGCACTCCTGCCCAAGTCGTTCCAGCGGGCTGATCGGCGAGCAAGACCGATCCCATGCCCAGGGTTGCCTCCGCGCCAACCTGGCGCTGCTCACGAACGGAGGCATTCATGCCGATGTATGCGGCTTCTGCAACGTGCACGGTGCCGCCGAGGACCACCCCGGCCGCGAGCGTCGCGAAGTCAGCGAGAACATCGTCATGGGTGAGCACAACGTTGGGCATGCACACCACATGCGCACCCACCTGCACGTCGGCGGTGAGCACGGTGCCACCGAGCAAGATCGACCCTGCACCAACCGAGCAACTCGCCGGCACGTGGACCGACGGGTCGATCACCGTGGCGTAACGGTCGGGCGTAACCCCCAACTCCGCGAATCGTCGGACGATCGCTCGCCGGCTGGCGCCCTTGCCGGCACACACCACCAGCTGCGCGCCCGGATGTTCCGTCACACTCGCCAAGTCGCCCAGCACGGGCAGCCCGTCGATCGTCGTCCCAGCCTTGCCGGGATCATCATCCAGGTAGCCGAGTACCTCAGCGGCATCCCACTCGGGATGCCGGCAGGCTGACACCGCCTCGCGGGCGAGTCCGCTGGCAGCCACCAGGATGATCGGCAAGGTCATGCGGCGTTAACCAGCACCGCTATGACTCGGTCCTGCTCTGCTTCAGTGAGCTCGTGGTAGAGCGGCAGGATCAGGGTGTTGTCGGTCAGACGCTCCGTGTTCGGAAGCGAACCAGGCACCACCAGATCCTGGTAAGGCAGCTGGCGGTGCGCGGCCATGATGCCGCGCCGGGCGGAAATCTCCGCCTTCGCGAGCGCCGTCAGCAGACCCTCTCGGTCGAGTGGATACGCACCTTCGACCTCGACCCAGTAGGACTGGAAGTTGCAGGTGCCGTACCCGGGGTCGGCCACCGCGCGCAAACCCGGGATACTCGCGATTGCCGCAGAGTATTGGCGAGCAAGCTCCCGCCGGCGCGCGACGACCTCGGCCAAGCGCCCGAGCTGTACCAACCCAACGGCCGCCTGCAGATCGGTCATCCGGAAGTTGTAGCCGACCTCGTCGTAACTTTCGGGCGGCGGCAGGATGCTGCCGTGCCGGTCCGCCGCCGAGACGCTCATGGCGTGTTCGCGCAGCTTCTTCGCCCGGTCAGCCCATTCATCACGGGAGGTCGTGAGCATACCGCCCTCGCCCGTGGTGAGGATCTTGCGGGGATGGAACGACCAGGCGGCCAACTCGGCGCCGGCTCCCACCGGACGGCCCTTGTACGTGGAGCCGGCGGCGCAGGCCGAGTCTTCGATCACGACGATGCCTCGCTCGTCGGCGAACTGACGGATCGGGTCCAGGTCGAGCGGCACCCCGCCCTGATCAACTCCGATGATCGCCTTGGTGCGCTCGGTGACGACCGGTTCGATGGTGGCCACGGAGAGGTTGCCGGTGGCGATCTCCACGTCGGCGAAGACCGGCGTCGCACCGACGTAGCGGACGCAGTTGGTCGTGGCGATGAACGAGAACGACGGGATGATCACCTCGTCGCCCTCACCGACACCGGCGACCACCAAGGCCAGCTGGAGTGCGGTGGTGCATGACGACAGTGCCACGGCACGGTGGGCGCCCTGCTTCGCCGCAAATGCGGTTTCGAACTCGGCGACCCGCGGCCCCTGCGCCACCCAACCCGACTCGAGGACCGCGGTCACCGCGGCGACCTCTTCGGCCCCGAGCCAGGGCTTCATCACATTGATGCGGCTCACTGCGGCGTCCCCGCGAGCTCGGCATCAGTGTGACGCTCGACCTGCCACCAGTCGACGAGCTGGCGCAGCCCTTCGTCCAGCCCGATCTGGGTGCGGAACCCGAGATCACGCTCGGCTGCCTCCGTGGAGGCGAGGCGGCGGGTAACGCCGTTGACCGTACGGGCCGGGCCGTGCTCGACCTCAAGGTCAGAACCCATCGTGCGCAGCAGGGCATCGGCCAGGCCGCGGAGTGAGGTTTCCACGCCGCTGGCCACGTTGTAGACACCTTCGTTGATCGGCGAGGCCGCAGCCAACAGGTTGGCGCGCGCGATGTCGGTGGTGAAGG
>NZ_JAVTWX010000079.1:2563-8377 GCF_032229645.1 Brooklawnia sp. | reverse complement strand
CCTTAGGTGAGGGAGGCCTGGTAGATCGACTCGATCGATGCGGCCAGCATCGAGTTGAACTCCTCGTCGGTCTGCGACGCGGAGAGACCCTCGGACAAGGCGCGCGAGAAGCTGGCGATAAGCCCGTGGTTGCGGGCCAGTCGCTCGTTGGCCTCGGCGCGGCTGTATCCGCCGGACAGGGCGACCACGCGCAGCACTGCGGGGTTCGCGATGAGCGGCGCGTAGAAGTCGTCCACCGTCGGAATGCTCAGCTTGAACATCACCGGCAGCGGGAACGGGTCTGCGTCCAGTCCCTTGGTGATCTCGTCGAGCAGAATGCGCTCACTGGCCTGCTTGTCGGGCGCGGAGATCGTGATCTCGGGTTCGATGATGGGAACCAGGCCGGCTTCGGTGATCTGCCGGGCCGCCTCAAATTGCTGCGCCACGATCTGCGCGATCCCTTCAGGGTTGGCGGTCTGGATGACCGAGCGCATCTTCGTCCCGAAGATATGGGCGCTGTTGGCGCGGGCCAGCAGATCGTCCAAACCAGGGTTTGGCTTCATCAACTGGACGCCGTCGGCCTCGGCGGCCAGGCCCTTGTCGATCTTGAGGAAGGGGACGACGTGCTTGGTCTGCCACAGGTAGTCGGGTGCGGGCTGTCCGGCGAACTGACGCCCCATGGTCTGTTCGAAGAGGATCGCGCCGAGAATATGGTCGCCACTGAATGCGGGACTGGTGACGATTCGTTCCCTCATGGCGTGGACGAGATCGAACATCTCGTCGTCGCCGCTGTAGCTGTCTTTGTCGATTCCATAGAGCCGGAGCGCCTTCGGTGTGCTGCCACCGCTTTGATCCAGCGCCGCGATAAAACCGCGTCCGGACTTCATTCGCTCGGCTTGTTCGTTGTTCATGTGACCTCCTCGGAACGCATGCCGATGTGTCCCTTTCACTTTACGCCTCTGAGAATGATTCGCAGCCGGATGGCGGAACTGCGTACTGGAACTGCGTACTGGAACCGGCGCCTGGTATGCCCTTCGCCGTTATGCTCGGGGTCGCCTGCGGGTGCGCCATCGCGTCGGCTGGCACGCCCAAGAACCACCCGGCGTAACGCCTCGTGCGGAGACGTCCGGACGCCGCCGCCGATTTATCGAGTTCAGTTTGGTCACCTATAGCGACCAAACTGAACTCGATAATCCTCGGACCTGCGATCGGGGCTCGAAGGCACCTCGAAAAGGTGCACAACCCGTCCTTACCGTATATAGTCGGATATACACAGTAAGGACGGAGGGATGATGCCGCTTCATGTGGTGCTCTCGAATGGGTCGGGCGTACCGATCTACCAGCAGATCGTCGATCAAACACGCACGGCCATCCTTAATGGCGAGCTGGCCGAGGGCGAGATGCTGCCGTCGATCCGGGGTCTCGCGAGGGATCTGCGCATCAGCGTCATCACGACAACTCGCGCCTACAACGAACTGGCTCAGCTCGGCTATCTCGCCAACGTCCCCGGCAAGGGCAGTTACGTGCAACCGAAGGATACCGAGCTGATCCGTGAGCATCTGCTCCGGCAAGTCGAGGGCCATCTTGCCGATGCCGTAGATGCTGCCGCTCAGGCCGGCCTGGAGGCCGCCGAGCTTCACCGTCTGCTCGATCTCGCGCTTGGGGAAGGAACTGAGAATGATTGAGTTACGTGAGGTCACCAAGCACTATCCGGGATTCGTCCTGGGGCCGCTCGATTTGACCATCGAGGAAGGCTTCGTGACAGGCTTCATCGGTGCGAACGGCGCAGGAAAGACGACTGCGATCAAGGTGCTGCTCGGAATGATCCACCCCGATTCGGGCGTCGTGAACTGTCCCGACAAGACCGATATCGGAGTCGTGCTGGATGTGCCCAGCTATGACGCCGAATGGCGGGTATCGACCGTCGCGAAGGTGCTGCGTCGGTTCTATCCCAGGTGGTCGGATGCGATCTTCGGCGAATTGATCGCCCGCTTCGATGTGCCCACCGACCGCAAGATCAAGCAGCTGTCCAGAGGCATGGGAATGAAGCTCCAGATCGCTGCGGCTTTCGCCCACGACGCCAGGTTCTTGGTGTTGGACGAGCCGACCTCAGGTTTGGATCCGCTCTCCCGAGACGAACTGACTGAGATCATCGGAGATTTCATGATGGACGAACATCGCACCGTGCTGTTCAGCTCGCACATCACCAGCGACATCGAGCGCATCGCCGACTATGTCGCCGTCATCGACAAGGGCCAACTGGTGGAGTATGCCGAGCTATCGGCCCTGATCGACTCATACCGCATGGTGCATGGCGGCCGCTTGCCACCCAACGATCGGCTGGCCGCTGCGGCATACGGGCTGAGAACCCACGCGGCCGGATGGGATGGGCTGGTGCCGGCCGGTCTGATCGCAGAGGTCCCCGGCGACGCAGTGACCGAAATACCTTCCCTGGACGACATCGTCGTCCGAATCGCGAAAGGACGCTGACATCATGCTCGCACTCATGAACCTGGAGACCCGGCGTCTGTTCGTGATGCTGCCGCTGGTCGCCGTGATGCTGGCCTTCGGGCTCGGACCGGTGATCCTCTTCGCGGGAGGGCAGGGGACCGTCGGTGTGGCCTTCATCGCGATGACGGCGATCGCGCTGGTCACACGCATCTTCCCCTTCGATGCGGCGGGTAGCCGCGCGAACACGCTCGCGGGCACTCTGCCGGTCACTCGGCACCAGGTGATCGCGGCACGATACGCCATGGCTCTGCTCGTCGCCGTCGCGGCTGGCCTTCTCGTACCGGTGGCGCTCTCGGGCGCAACCGCCGCCGAGCGCGCCGGCGCTGGCGCGTTACTCGCTGCCATGCCGCTGCTGCACCTGATCGTTATCGGGCCCTTGTCGAGCAGGGGTGGGCTGGGTCCGGTCGCTCCCGCGTTCGCCCAGATGCTCCCGCTCGCGATCGTCTTCGTCGTTGCCGGTTTCGTCATGATGCTTCCGGACGACCCGAAGCGGGCCGTCCTTGTCTTGGTGCTCAAGGCCCCGGCCCTGAGTGCAGGAATCGCGGTGACTGTGATCCTGGCACTCTTGGTCGTGAGTTACGTGCTCAGCACGAGGTGGTTCGAGAGTCGGGATCTGTGACGACCGAAATCCGCGTGGGCCAGCGATGGCCGGTCTTGCGGTTTCGCCGGTCATGTGAGGAGACTAGATGCTGCTGCTCGACCACGTATCTGGGGTCGGCGTGAGATCCATCGAGGGAGATGACGATGAAGCCAACCATCGCAGTTGTGGGGCCGGGCGCGATAGGGACGACCATCGCCGCGGCGCTGTATGACGCCGGCCTTGTCCCCGCGATCTTCGGACGCACGGCGCGAGATCGTCTCGAACTGCAATCCGCGCACGGCCGCATCGTGGTGCCGGGGCCGGTGCAGACCGACCCGGCACAGATCGATGGGCCGGTCGATCTGGTCTTCCTCGCGGTCAAGGCAACCCAGGTCGCCGGGGCGGCGCCCTGGCTCAAGGCGCTGTGCGGTGCGGGCACCGTCGTCTGCGTCTTGCAGAACGGTGTGGAGCAGGAAGAGATCGTCCGGCCCTTGGCCGGGGCCGCCAGTGTCATCCCGGCGGTCGTCTGGTTCCCGTCCGAACCGCAGCCGGATGGATCGATCTGGCTACGCGATGAGGCATCGCTCACACTGCCCGACAGGCCGGAATCGCGTGTGGTTCTGGACGCCTTGCGCGACACGTGGTGCGCTGCCGAAACTGCCGCTGACTTCTCGTCCCTGGCGTGGCGCAAGCTGCTGGCCAATGCGGTAGGTGGGCTGATGGTCCTGACCGGCCGCCGCGCCGGCATGTTCGTCCGGCCGGATATCGCCGGATTGGCGCTGGCGTATCTACGTGAGTGTCTGGCGGTGGCGCGAGCCGAGGGAGCCGTACTGGCCGACGAGGTGCCGCAGCAGATCCTCGACAGCCTCCAAACCGCACCAGCCGACATGGGCAGCTCCATCCTCGCCGACCGTGAAGCCGGTCGGCCGCTCGAATGGAGTATCCGCAACGGCGTGATGCAGCGCCGTGGCCAGGCTCACGGCATCCCGACGCCGATCAGCGATGTGCTGGTTCCGCTGCTCGCGGCGAGCAGCGACTGACCTGTCCGGGGGCGCACTCGGCGGGGTGGGAGTCCGTCCGGTGCCGGCCGTGCAGGAGGTACGCCAGCCCGAGGCCGGCAGCGGCGAATCCGGCGGCCGAACCAACCCCGACTGCCCAGCGCGGACCGAAGGCGTCGGCCACCCATCCGACGATGGGGGCTCCGATCACTGTGCCGCCCTGGAAGATCGCCATGTAGATGGCCATCACCCGCCCGCGAACCGCGGGATCGCTGGTCATCTGGACGATGCCGTTGGCGGTTGTCGTGAACGTCTGGGTCGCGGCGCCGACGAATGCCAGCATGACGCCATAGAAGATGTATCCCGGCGACAATGCGGCCACCAGGCAGCCCAGGCCGAAGGCGGCGCCGGCGATGATCAGCAACTGGCGGCGCGGCTTGTCGCGCTGAGCCGAGAGCAGTGCGCCGGCCAGCGATCCCACGGCCATCATCGAGGTGAGCAGGCCATACTCGCCCGCCCCCTTGTGAAAGACCGTGTTCGCCATGGTCGCGGTGAAGATCGGGAAGTTCAGGCCGAAGGTACCCACCAGGAAGATCATCGTCATGATCGCGACCAGATCGCGCCGCGAGGCGAGGTACCGGAAGCCACCGATCAGGCCGCCGGTCTCGGCGGAGGAGTCGTCGGGACGTCGGCCGGCGGGTTCTCCCTGCCTGCGCAGCAGTTCGACCTTCATCTGACTCAGCGAGAAGAGCACGGCGATGAAGGTCACCGCGTTGATGACGAAGACCCAGCCGGCACCGACGATCGCCATCAGGATGCCCGAGACCGCAGGTCCGATCAGGCGCGCCGAGTTGAACGACGCGGAGTTGAGCGCAACGGCGTTGCCGAGCAGATCGGCACCGACCAGGTCACCCACGAAGGTCTGGCGGGCCGGCGCATCGAATGCGGAAGCCACGCCGAGGAGCAGGGCGAAGAGGTAGACGTGCCAGAGCTGGACGATGCCGGCCAGCGTGAGCAACCCTAACCCGAGGGCCAGCAGCCCCTGAGCCGCCTGCGTCGTCATCAGCAGCTTGCGCCTGTCGAAACGATCGGCGGCCAGCCCGGTCACCGGTAACAACAGCACCTGCGGCCCGAACTGCAAGGCCATCACCACGCCCATGGCGATGGCGCTGTCATTGGATAGTTGGGTGAGGACGATCCAATCCTGGGCAGTGCGCTGCATCCAGGTTCCGGTGTTCGAGACCAGTGCTCCGGCGAACCAGATCCGGTAGTTCGGCACCGACAACGAGCGGAAGGTGGCCGAGATGGCGCTCATGATTCGGCCAGCTTCGCCAAGATGCCGGCTGCGGTCGCCAGCTGCTTGCGCGCGTGCGGTGACAACTCGCCGAGTCGTTCGTCCAGCCAGCTGTCGCGGCGGGCGCGGGTGCGCAAGACGACCTGATGGCCTTGCTCGGTTGCGGCGAACCACACCTTGCGCCGGTCCTCGTCCGATGTCGTCCGGTTCACATATCCGGCTGCCACCAGGTTGTTGACGGTCCTGTTCATCGATGGTGGCTTGACCCGCTCGAATTCGCTGAGTTCCGAGAGCGTGCCCGGCCCCTCGCGGACGAGGTATGCCAGCACGCTGTACTGGCTGTTGCTCAGTTCGGCATCGGTCTCGGTCCGGATGCGCCGTGCCAGCCGCAGCACGGCCACTCTGAGTTCGTCCGCCAGGTCATGCGGCTCTGTTTGAGTGTCTGCCTCGTC
>NZ_JAVTWX010000079.1:0-2463 GCF_032229645.1 Brooklawnia sp. | reverse complement strand
GTTGCGATCGGAGTCGAGGAAGAGATCATGATCTTTAGTCTAGCTAATTAGCAAAGCTAATCAAATGACCGGCCGGATGGGTCGCCTCAACACCGCCCGCGTGGAGTACGGTGGCGGGCGTGTCAGATGCGGAGACGAGACTGGTGGACCGGTTGCGCGGACTGTTCGCCGACACGCGTCCGCTGGCCGCTGCCGACTTCAGGCGGTTGTGGACGGCAAACATCGTTACGGTGATCGGTGCCCAGTTGACCGTGGTGGCGGTGCCCGCGCAGATCTACGCAATCACCGGGTCTTCTGCGATGGTCGGCCTGACCGGAGTCTTCGGGCTGGTGCCGTTGGTCGTCATGGGTTTGTGGGGCGGCGCGCTGGCCGATGCGATGGACCGGCGCCGGCTGCTGGAGATCACCACGCTGGGCCTGATCGCCACCTCCGCGATGTTCTGGGTGCAGGCGGCCCTGGATCTCGGAAACGTCTGGCTTCTGTTAGGCATTTTCGCGCTGCAGCAGGCATTCTTCGCGGTCAACCAGCCGACGCGCACCGCGATCTTGCCCAAGCTGATTCCCGCCGAGCAGCTACCGGCAGCGAACACGTTGAACATGACCGTGCTGTCTGCGGGGGCGATCGCCGGACCGCTGGTCGGCGGCGCATTGATCCCCGTACTCGGCTACTCGTGGCTCTATCTGATCGACACGATCACCCTGATGGCTACTCTTTATGCCGTCTGGCGACTTGAACCCATGCCAGTCGACGGCAAGGCGGGGGCGCCCGGGCTGCGTTCGGTCATCGACGGCCTCAGCTACCTGGGCGGGCACAAGATCTTGATGCTGAGTTTCGCCGTCGATCTCATCGCGATGATCTTCGGCATGCCGAGGGCACTGTTTCCCGAGATCGCTCACGTCAACTTCGGCGGCCCGGTCGAGGGCGGCGCCGAGTTCGCTCTGCTCTACGCGGCGATGCCCGTCGGAGCGGTGCTGGGAGGCGTCTTCGGCGGCTGGGTCTCGCGAGTTCACAGGCAGGGTGCAGCGGTGCTGTGGGCCGTCGCCGCGTGGGGCGGCTCGATGGCGCTGATGGGTGTCGCCGTGGGTCTGTCGTCCTGGCAGACCCGGACCGCGCTCGGTGTGGCGCTGGGAATGCTGGTGATCGGCGGCGGCGCGGACATGATCTCGTCCGCGTTTCGGCAATCGATCTTGCTGAGTGCGACCGACGATGCCGTGCGCGGACGAATGCAGGGCGTCTTCATCGTCGTCGTGGCGGGCGGTCCACGGCTCGCGGATGTCGTGCACGGTGCCGCGTCCGATGTCATCGGCCCGGCCTGGACCACCGGAGGTGGCGGACTGCTGGTCGTCGGTGGGATGGTCCTGATCGCGCTGGCTTTTCCTGCCTTCCGCAGTTTCAGCATCGCGAAGAGTTGAGGACGGCAAGAGATGCCGAATCCGGCGATGCGGCGTGCCGGCACTCGACAGGTCAATTCTGCGTGAGGCCCTAGAGTCGACGCCATGGATCTGGTGCAGACAATTCGTGCAGGACAGGGTGGTTTCCTGCTGTTCGGGATCACTCCGCCAAAGGCATCGACCCCGCCGGACAAGCTGCGCCAGATCACCGAATCGACCCTGGCCCGCCTCGAAGCGGCAGATCCCGATGGTGTGGCACTCTATGACATCGCCGAGGAACAAGACCGCAACCCTGAAGCGCGTCCGTTCCCGTTCCTCCCCACTCTTGATCCTGGTGACTTCTGTGCGCAGCACCTCTTGGCGTGGCAGAAGCCGGCCGTGATCTACCGGGCCGTGGGCAAGTACTCCGAGGCGCAGCTGGCCGGCTGGATGCGGGAGCAACCAGCCGATCAGGTCATGACGGTGCTTGTCGGCGCGTCATCGAGCAAACAGATCGGCGCGACCTCGCTATCGCGCGCCTACGACCTCCGCCAGGAGGTGCGGCCCGATCTCCTGGCCGGCGCGGTGGTGATACCGGAGCGGCACACCGGTCGGGGAGACGAACATCTTCGGATGCTCAACAAGCAAGAGGCCGGGGTCTGCTTCTTCGTCAGTCAGATCCTCTACGACGCGAACGCCGCGAAGAACCTGCTGGCCGACTACGCCGACGAGTGCGAGGCGCGCGGAGTGGCTCCCAAGCCGGTCGTTTTCACTCTCTCGGTGTGCGGTTCGGTGAAGACGCTGGACTTCCTTGCCTGGCTCGGGGTGAAAGTGCCGCACTGGATGCAGCGAGATCTCAGGCGCGCAGAGAACACCCTGGACGCATCGTGCGAACAGGCCCGGATGATCGCCTCGGACATGGTTCAGTACGGTCGCCGGATCGGGGTGCCGGTCGGACTCAATGTCGAAAGCGTGTCGAGCCGTCGGGTCGAGATCGAGGCCGCTGTTCAGTTGGCCGTGGATCTTCGTCCGATCCTGCAGGGCTGAGACGATCCACGGGTAGCGCACGCGTCCCAGGGAGTACAGCTAGCCC
>NZ_JAVTWX010000078.1:4320-8394 GCF_032229645.1 Brooklawnia sp. | reverse complement strand
TGACTAGTCGCCAGCGTCGTAGAGCGTCTGCGCGAGCGACAGCACTGCTGTCTTATAGAGCTGGGGTTTGACGTTCTCGGGGTCGAACAGCGCCAACGCGGACAGACCCAGATCGAGAGCCGTCAGGATGCGGAACTGGTCGGAAGGAGGGATGCGTGCGAATCTGCTGTCGGTCGGGATCGGGGACGCACCTGCCGGGATGTCATCTGCTGGGGAGATGAACTCGAGGAACCTTGCCGTGAGGTGCTCGTCCCGCAGCGCGTAGGGGATGAAGTCGAACAGCAGCCGCGCGTAGCTGGAGCGGTCGCCGCTCTTGGCGGTGAGTATCCAGATGTCGCACCAGGCTTCGAGCCGCTCATAGTCGTTGGTGGCAAGATCGAGGATCGCATGGAAGTCCTGCGCTTCCGGCGAGAGCGTCTGCCGGTAGCGGATCACCTCCAGGATCAGCTCGCCCTTGTTGCGGAAGTTGGAGTAGACCGCACCCTTGGTCAGCCCGGCCTCCAGCGCCACGTCATCGAGGGAGGCGCCCGCGACGCCGCGTGTGGCGAAGATGCGCTCGCCCGCCTCAAGCAACAGCACCCTGTTGTGCTGCTGTTGCTGATCGCGGGTCATCCGTGCCATGAACTCCATTGTAAACAGGCCGATCAGGCACCCTTGAGCCCCGCCGAGCATTGACCCAGATTTTCAGATACTGCTAGTATCTGAGCATGACGAGTGTGACACCACGCGCAGACACGCTCTCGCTGGATCAGGTCACCAAGACCTACAAGCGATGGGGAGCTGCGGCGAATCAAGCCATCAGCCTGTCCTTCCGGCCGGGTGAGCTGGTCGCGCTCATCGGGCACAACGGGGCGGGCAAGACCACGCTCCTGAGTCAGATCATCGGGACAGTGAAACCCACCTCCGGGGACATCCGATACGGCGCTTCCTCCCTTGTCGCCGCGCCGGACCTCGCGCGCCGGATCGCGTCGATGATGCCGCAGATGTACGCGCCGCTGACGGGAGTGACGCCGCTGCAGGCGATCACGTCGATCGCCCGGCTGCGGGGCCTTTCCGCAGCGGACGCGAAGCGGGCTGCGCTCGACCTGATCGATTCACTCGACATCGGTGAGTGGAAGGACATCGGTGGTGAGAAGCTCTCCGGTGGGCTGCGTCGGCTGACGTCCTACGCGACGGCCGTGGTCGCGCCCCCGCCCGTACTGTTGGTCGATGAGCCCACCAACGACGTCGACCCGATCCGCCGTCCGCTCATCTGGCGGCATCTGCGCCGGCTCGCCGATGACGGCCACACGGTCGTGGTCGTCACCCACAACCTCCTCGAAGTCCAGCGTGCCGCCGACCGGTACGTGCTTATGCAGAACGGCGCCGTTCTCGTCGACAGCACACCGAGACAATTGGCCCGACAGGCACGCACCGCCACCCTCACCGTGGCTGTACGTCCAGGCGCGGAGATCCCTTCGACACCGCCAGCCGCAGTGCATGCGGTCGACGAAGACGGACAGCTCACGCTCGACTTGGAGCCCGCGCAGATTCCGGCCGCGATCGAGTGGGTGCTCCATCTGGTCACGACAGGTGCAGCGGACAGCTACTCGCTCGCCCCGGCATCGCTGGAGACCCTCTACGAAGGGATCACCAATGGCCGTTGACGTTCTCACGACACCTACGCTCGCGGTGCCTCGCAGACGCGCCTGGACGGTCAGCTGGTGGGGCCTTGTCCGGTGGAGCCTGACACGGCACAAGTACCTGCTGCCGGCGTTCACCGCCGTGCAGGCTCTGTTCGCCGTCGCAATCGTCTACGGCCTCGCGCTGATGATCCCGGATGTCGACCAGGACGCAGCCCGCTACCTCTCCTCTGGCGCGTGGACGCTCGGGATCATCGCCGTGGGCTGCGTGCTCGCCCCGCAGATCATGAGCACCTCGAAACAGGAAGGACTGCTCGACTTCCAGAAGACCCTCCCGGTGCCGCGCTCGGCGATCCTCCTCGCCGACGCCGTCGTCTGGAGCCTTGCAGCGCTGCCCGGGATCGCGGTCGGGATGCTCGCTGCGTTCCTGCGCTTCGGCCTCGACATCCACGTCGACCTGTTCACCGTCGCTGCGATCCTCGGCGCACAGTTCACCGCGGTCAGCATCGGATACGCCATCGCTCTCTGGCTGCCCATCAGCGCAACGTCCCTCGCGACCCAGGTCATCATGATCGGCGGTCTGCTGTTCTCACCGATCACGTTCCCTGCCGAACGCCTCCCCCAGTGGGCCGTCACACTTCACCAGTTCCTCCCGTTCACGCCGCTGGGCGACATCATCCGCGAAGCAACCTTCCGGACCGGCGAAAGCCAGGTGTTGAACGTCATCGTCGTTGTCGTATGGGCAGGGGCGACATATCTGGCTGCGTATCTTGCGCTGCGCAAGAGGAAGTAGCGATGGTGACAGTGCAACCGACCCTCCATATCAGCCGGCTCACCAAGACCATCGCTAGCCGGGAGATCCTCACGTCCTGCGACCTCGCGGTCGCGCCGGGTGAGATCTGCGCGATCATCGGACCTAACGGCGCCGGGAAGACGACCCTGCTCAAGACTATCGTCGGCCTGACCTTCCCCACCTCGGGAACCATCACGATCCTTGGGCACACGCTCTCGGACACCACTCGCGACGGACTGCTCTCACGGATCGGTGCGACCATCGAAGCGCCCGAGTTCCACCCCGCCGCCACCACTCGCACCGCCCTCGGGCTACACTTCGACCTTCTCGGGATCACTTCTCCCACACCCGTGGACGAGCTTCTCGACAGCGTCGGTCTCGCCGGCGCCGCCGATGCGCCCGTCGCCTCGTTCTCCCTGGGCATGAAGCAACGCCTCGCCCTGGCGCGCGCCATCGGGCACCGCCCCGAGCTTGTCGTGCTCGACGAACCGGCCAATGGCCTGGACCCGACGGGCGTCGCCGACCTTCGCGAACTGCTGGCTTCTCTCGCGCAGCAGGGCACCACCATCGTGATCGCCAGCCACATCCTCACCGAGCTCGAACACATCGCCCACACCGTCGCCGTCCTCACCGCCGGTCGGCTCGGCCAGAAGCAGGACATCCGAACCGTCCTGGACGGCACCGACGGCGGGCTTGAAGCTTTCTACCGAGACAGCGTGACGGGAGAGTCTCGATGATGACGCGATTCCTGCGAATCGAACTAAACCGATACCGCCACACCGCGCTGCTTGTCGCCTTGACGGCCGCGGGATCGCTCCTGGCTGCGCTCTACTTCTTCGCCGTGGTCGGGCGATTCGACGACAGCCCCGACAGCGCCATACTCCGCAGCTACGGTGCTGTCGTCCCGCTCGCGCTGACCGTCGCGCTGTGTGTGCTCGTCGTCTACGGAGCCGTCATCTACGCCCGTCACATCGTCGCCGACTACATCGGGAACCGCCGGATCGCCCTTTACAGCTACCCCGGCGGACGCGACCCGCTCTTCCAAGCCAAGAACACCGCCTACGCCCTCGTCATCGGCACGGCGAGCCTTGTCGGATACGACGCCGCCGTCAGCGTGTTCCTCCTCACCGAGTCCTTCACACCCATCGTCGATGACGTCCACAATGGCGCGCTGTGGCTGACCGCGCTGCTCTCGACGAGCTGCGTCGTACTCCTCACTGTCAGCATCACCGCCATCGCAGGCGCGATCGGAATCTGGCGGCGCTCCACGATCGCTACCATCGTCGCCGCGATCATCCTCATCGCACTCCTCGGCAACGCCGTCGCCGTCTCCCTCAATGGCACCTCCTGGCTCACCTGGCTCGTCACCGGCGCAAGCCTCGCGATCGCCGTCGTCATGCTCGGCATCCAGACACGCAGAATCCGCGTCGACGAAGTCCTCTGAGGTGCTGCTGGATTCATCTGTCGGCTTCGGTGAAGAGCGATAGCGGTCGCCGCTATACCCGAATCGGAGATGTTGCTCCGATTCCATCGGGGCAACGGCGCGGACAGAGCAGAGCCCGGCTGGATCAGGTCGCCTCGCGGTTCGAACATGACCGCAGAAGGATCTGGTGCCATCTCGTCAGCATGCCCCGGGCATAGTGGCGCCGAGTGCCCCGA
>NZ_JAVTWX010000078.1:0-4220 GCF_032229645.1 Brooklawnia sp. | reverse complement strand
CCCCGAGAAGCGCACCCAGGTCGCCTCCCGGAAACGCAAAGGCAGCCGCGGTGGCAGATCTCCCAAGTTCGACCGGGAGAAGTACAAGGGCCGCAACGTGGTCGAGCGCGCATTCAACCTCATGAAGCAGTGGCGTGGGCTCGCGACCCGGTACGACAAGCTCGCCGTGGCCTACCGGGCCGGGGTGATGCTCGCGGTGACGCATATAGGAGACACGCCCTAGGGTGGAGGTATGACAGCACGCGGACAGTACACCCGGCCCGTGGTCGTGGTGGCCTTCGAGGGCTGGAACGACGCTGCGGACGCGGCGACGGCGGTCATCGAACACCTGGCCGAGACATACCCGACCGAACTCCTCTTTCAGCTCGACTCGGACGACTACTACGACTATCAGATCGTGCGCCCGCGAGTGGTCGAGACCGACTCGGGCCGCGAGCTCGTCTGGCCCTCGGCGTCGGTGCGCGTTGCTCACCTGCCCGAACGCGATCTGCTGCTGGTCTCGGGTCCGGAGCCGAATCTGCACTGGCAGCGATTCTGCGAGACGATGCTCTCGGCATTCGGCAGCCTTGAGCCTGAGATGGTGATCACGCTGGGCGCCATGCTGACCGACACTCCGCATTCTCGTCCGCTGCCTGTCACCGGCAATACCTCGGACACCGGCCTGGCCAGGTCGCTCGGGTTGGAGCCATCGGGCTACGAGGGGCCGGCCGGAATCACCAGCGTGCTGGGCGACTTCTGCCGGCAGGCAGGACTGCGCGAGGTGTCGCTGTGGGCGTCCGTGCCGCACTACGTCGCGGCTCCACCGAACCCCAAGGCGACCTTGGCGCTGCTGACCCGGCTCGAAGATCTGCTCGACGTGGCGCTACGGCTGGACGAACTCCCCGAACTCGCCCGCGCCTGGCAGCGTGGTGTCGACGAACTGGCCGCCGAGGACTCCGAGATCAGCGACTACATCGAGTCGCTCGAAGCCCAGCAGGATGAGAGCGGGCTGCCCCAGGTGACCGGTGACTCAATCGCCCGCGAGTTCGAACGCTATCTGCGCCGGCGCGGGAGCGGCGGGCCGTCGATCGGCTGATCACTCGACGCCGATCGACCGCCGGAATCAGGTGGGGTCGCGATCTCAGGCGAGTTCAGGCCATCGCTGCCGCGACCACCGCAATCAGCAGACCGGCCAGCACCGAGGCCGCATTCGCACAGAACGCGATCAGCAACGACCATCGAAGCGTCACGCCTCCGCAAGACGCCATCGTCCGGGCGACCGCCCATCGGCAGATGGCTATTCCCTCGATCGCCACGACCGCCAGCTCGGCCATGACGGTGGCTACCGGAAATGCGGGGTTGACGAGCCAAAGCACCGGATGGGTGAGCTGCAGTGCCCAAGCCAGCGCAGCTACTTCGAGTCGTGGCCGGGGCCCCCTCGACCGCCATCCCAGGCCCCCGGTCATCGCGATCACAATGGGGATCTCGATGGCGCAGGTGATCAGATACGCACCTAACCACTGCTGCATCCAGCGAGCATACAAAGATCCGTCCGCCCGATCCCGGCTGCCGGCGAATCGGCGACGGGCAGAAACCGCCACTCGGTGCGCTCATCGGTTACCAGGCCATAACCTGAATCCATGGGCAGCGATCATGCAGTCGTCCGGACGCCGACGCCCCCAAGGCGTCGACGGCTATCGATAACCGCGATTCTGGATGAGTTCTTCTTCGTCTATGCCGGGCTCGCAGCGATCTGGCTGACGTGGCTGTTGCTCACCGAGAGCTTCCGGCTCGGCTGGCTGGGAATCGTATTCTTCCTGGTCTTTTGGGTGATGCTCGCCTATTTTGCGCTGCCCCGTCTGCACCGCATCTTCACGGCCATCTACGTGCCCGACTATTTCATCGGCCGAACCCGGACGAGCGATGGCCTGCTCGGCGATCCGGTCAACCTCGCCTTGCTCGGCAGCACCGAGCAGGTTCGCCAGGCGATGCAGGATGCCGGATGGACTCCTGCCGACCCGATCACTTTGCGGTCGGCCTGGAAGATCATCAGTTCCACGATCGCCCGGCGCAGCTACGACCGTGCTCCGGTGAGTCCGCTCTTTCTCTTCGGACGGACGCAGGACATGGCCTATCAACAAGAAGTGGCGGGTAATCCTGCGAAGCGTCACCATGTGCGCTTCTGGCGTACTCCCGACGACTGGCTGCTGCCGGGCGGTACCCGAGTCGACTGGCTTGCTGCGGGCACCTTCGATCGAGCCGTCGGATTCTCCTTGTTCACCTTGCAGGTCACGCACAAGATCGACGCCGATATCGACGTCGAGCGGGACCACGTCATCGCCACCATCGTGAATGCCAGCCCACGTGCCGCCGTGGAGGTATTGAAGGACTTCTCGACCGGATACCACTCCCGTAACGGCGGCGGTGACAGCATCCAAACAGATGGTGACCTGCCGATCATCAATCTGCGCCGGCTCAATGAAATCGGGGGTTCACTGTGACCAACGAGCCTGCCAAACGCAGTGCGATCGAACCCGCATCGGTTCTCTTCGAGGTACCCGCATCTGAGCCCGGCAGCAGCAAACGTCCGGCGAGCCTCACGCTCGGCACCGGATTGGTGGCTCTGCGGGCGGCCGGCGGGATCTCTGTCATCAGGACACTGTCCAGACAATGGCCCGAGCTTAGAGGCCGGCTCGATCTCGATGCTTCCGACGCCGAGGTGGCGTTCAAGCTCCTCATCGGAGCCCAGATCGGGTGGATCCTGGCCGCGCTCATCGTGGCGTGGCTGACGTGGCGTGGTGGCAATCTGGCCAGGCTGCTCGTGATGACGCTGACGTCGATCAGCATCACGACCGCGGCTATCAGTCACTTCACCGTGGGCGGCCAGATCACCATCCACACCACGCTGCTCACGGTGTCGCTCGACATCCTGATACTGCTGGCGTTGTCAGACCGCGATGTGAGGATCTGGACGCGAGGCCATCGCCGGGCCAGGAACCGCGAATATGGGCGCCCGGGAGCCCCGAGCCGTTAGCCTGAACCCATGTTTCCACTCGATATTCCACTCGATATTCCTCCCGGTCCCCCGGTGGATTCCGACAGCATTCTGCCCATCCTGATCATCGCCTTGGTGATCGTGGTCGCCGTCGCCGCGGCGCTGATAGTGTATTTCCGCAAGCGCTCGCGTGCCTGAAGGCCCGCCTGGACGGCACGCGCTGACAGCCGCATCGATAGCAGCTCCGGCGTCCGCGCTGCTGCTCACCGCCTGCCTGATGATGGCGCTGGTGATCGCGCAGCCGTTCGCGCTCAACGTCATCGGCATCATGGTGCTCGGCACCGCGCACGTCGTCTTGGCACTGCGCTATCTGACCGGACGAGTAACCGGCGCGCTCACCAACACCACCGTGCAGGTACTGATCGTGGTGGTGGCCGCGATGGCGCTGATCAGGGCGCTCTCCGTGCTCGATGCGGGGCTGGGGCACCGGTTGGAGCTGGTCGGCAGCGTGATCATCATCGGCGGCGCCGCCTGGCTGGGTCTGCGGGGTCGGTTGCGCTATCTCGCGCTGGCGGTCATCGCCTTCTGGGCGCTCGCGTCCCTCGTCCAGCTGCCCTGGTATTGGCATCTGCTCACCCACGCGCACAATCTCGTCCCGCTGATCTTCTTGTGGGACTGGGCCCGCCGCTACCGCGCGGGTTCGGGGCTTGCCTTCACTGCGGTCAATCTCGTCTGGGCCCTTGCAGTGCCGGCGCTCATCCTGGCCGGAGCAGCCGATCGATTCATCAATGCCATCTCGCCGCAGTTCGTCAGCCGGCTCGCCGATCCGCAGTTCGTGCTGGCCAGCACTGCTGCGCCGCACTCCAGCCCCGAGCTGGCGCTACGTTTCCTGGTGGTCTTCACCTACCTGCAGACCATGCACTACGTGGTGTGGATGGGCTTCCTCCAGATCGCCGGACGCCGCGAGATCACTCGGCTCGAGACGGCCGTCCCGATCATCGCTGGGTGGCGGTTCTGGCTGGTCGTGTTGTCGGCGTCGCTGATCGTCTGGCTTGTCTATGCCACCGGCTATTACAACGGACGCGCCGTTTACGGCGTCATCGGAGCGGTCAATGTCTATCTCGAACAGCCGATAGCGGTCTGGGTACTTCTCGCCGCTTTGCCGACACGCCTGACCAGCGACTTGGTTCAACGACTCGCTTCCGCACAGTCGGCTGTCGTGGGCGTGTGAAATCGGGTGGTTCCG
>NZ_JAVTWX010000077.1:0-8485 GCF_032229645.1 Brooklawnia sp. | reverse complement strand
TGCCCTTTACTAGCGGAAACGAAAATCGCCCGCGAATCCGGCAGACGATCGTGTCGGTCCCTCTCCCAGCTTTCGGGAAGACTATGCGAACCATACCCACGCCTCCAGCCACGAGGCGTTTCACGCAATGTGCGGGAGGCTGGAAGCGCGGGCGGCGAGCGGCACTGGTGTTCGGCTCAGGCAGGCAAATTCGCGATCGCATAGTCGGCCTGTTCCGGGGTGAAGGCCTCACCGTACTCGGATGTCAGTTGGTCCCAGATCGCCGACGGCGACATTGACATGGTCTTCTGATAGTTGATCGCCGCTTCGAGTGCCTCGGCGTTCCAGTCCGCCTTCACATTGTCGACACCGTACTGGGCGGCCTCTGGCGAGAACTTCTCGCCGTACTCGGAGGTCAGCTGATTGTAGAGCCTGGCCTGGCTGAAGGCCATCATGTCGACATAGCTCTGAGCCTTCTTCAGTGCCGACTTGTATTCGGTCGGGACCGCTGCCGTTGTGGGCTCTGGTGCTGGCTGTGGCGCTTCGGCGGTCGCATCGGCCGGTGCAGCGCTTGCCTCGGCCGGGGCCACGGCTTGGGTTGGTGTTGCGGCTGCCTGGTCGGAGGCCTCGTCCTTGCCCCCGCCGCCCAGGATGCCGACGAGAAAGAGCAGCGCAGCGATGCCAAGGGTCACGAATGCGACGATCCGTAGCGCGCCTGGCTTCTTCTTCGGAGGTATCGGAGCACTGGCTTGCAACTGCTGTGGATACTGCGGAGGTATCGGGCGCTGACCGTACTGCTGTTGCGGGCCGTACTGGGGTTGGCCGTACTGGGGCGGTTGGGGCTGGCCATAGGGAGGCTGTTGGCCGTATCGCGGTGATTGGGGCTGGCCATAGGCCGACGGCTGTTGGCCCTGCTGCGATGGCACAGGCGGACCAGCGGGCTGTTGCGGGCCTTGCAGCGGGCGGTAGTCGGACATGTCGATTCCTATCTATCTGGCGTCATCGTTGACGCTGTTAGCACTGGTCAACGCTGTAGCACTAGTTCTAACAGGGTCCACCGACAAAATGCGGGACGGTAGCAACCCCGGAGCGAGCCCGAGGTTCTCGACTTCGATATCCATGCTCAGCGCAATTCTTCGGTTCACTTTTTGGGACGGACTTGAATTCTGTCCAAGAGTGCAGGTATGGTTCACACCATGATTTCGACGCGCCAGGCACTGATGATGTCCTGTTGTTGTGCGTCGATGCCTTGTTGCGGCTGTTGATCAGTTCCTGCTGACGGCGTCAGCCGACGAGTTAGATCGCAGGTCCCGGGTTCCCCTGATCACGCTTCTCACAAGCGTCGCGATCGGCGGCACGGGTGTAGGCAGAGCCGCAGCCAGTGATTTCATACTTCCTCATGTGAGGGAATCCTCTCGATTATTGAGCGCCCGTTCAGAAAACGCAGCGGGCAGTTCTACGTATTAGCAGTTGAAACCGAAGCAACAAACTCTCTCGATAAAGGACGACGAAAAATGGCATACTTCGAGGACGCGACCAAGCTGATCGGCCGTACTCCGCTGGTGAAAATCAACCGGCTCTACCCAGACGCCGAGGCCACCGTGCTGGCCAAGCTGGAGTTCTACAACCCGGCGAACTCGGTGAAGGATCGCATCGGCGTTGCCATCGTCGACGCGGCCGAGGCGTCCGGGGCCCTCCAGCCCGGAGGCACCATCGTGGAGGGCACCTCCGGTAACACCGGTATCGCGCTCGCCTGGGTGGGTGCTGCTCGTGGATACAAGGTGATCATCACGCTGCCGGAGAGCTTCTCGAAGGAACGCCGCGCTGTCTTGCGCGCCTATGGCGCCGAACTGGTTTTGACCCCGGCCGCCGAGGGTGTTCCCGGCGCCAACAAGCGCGCCGAGGAGATCGCGGCAAGCACCCCGGGTGCGATCTTGGCTCGCCAGTTCGACAACCCCGCGAACGTCGAGATCCATCGCAAGACCACCGCGGAGGAGATCTGGGCCGACACCGACGGCCAGGTCGACATCGTCGTCTCGGGTGTCGGCACCGGCGGCACCGTGAGCGGTATCGGTCAGGTGCTCAAGCAGCGCAAGCCCGAGGTGAAGCTCTACGCGGTCGAAGCGGCCGAGTCGCCGGTGCTGTCGGGCGGCCAGAAGGCTCCGCACCGCATTCAGGGCATCAGCCCTGGCTTCATCCCCGCCATCTATGACAGCAGCGTGGTCGATGGGATTCTCCAGGTGACCGGGGACGACGCCATTGCCTGGGCTCGCCGTGCGGCCACGGAGGAGGGTCTGCTGGTCGGCATTTCTTCCGGTGCAGCGCTGCGGGCGGCCGCCGACCTGGCCGCCGATCCGGCCAACGCCGGCAAGACCATCGTGGCCATAGTCCCGGACTGGGGTGAGCGCTACCTGTCGACTCCGCTATTCGAAGGCCTGGTCGACTGATCGGTCAGCTGCCCACCACCCAACGGAGCGGACGCCTGTCACCCCAGGCGACCGCTCCGTTGTCGCAGCAGAACGCGCTCCAGTGCTCCCCAGATGACTTCAGCAGCGCTTTTCGCACGCGAATCGTTCATCTGGGGAGCACTCAAGCGCGTTGGACCAGGCAGACTCAGGGTGCCCTCGATCCTCGCTGCCGGCGAGATCGGAATAGTTTAGGGTTCAACTATGTTGTGATGGGTGTGAGCGCTACGGAGAGACCGCAGGCGCCCGAGAGGAGAAACACCATGGTTGACGCCGCCGCTCTGACCGGCAACTGGACTCTTGATCCCGTGCATTCGCGCCTCGGCTTTTCGGCTCGGCACGCGATGGTGACGAAGGTACGCGGTAACTTCGACAGCTTCGAGGGCACGGCTTACGCCGATGCCGCCGACCCGTCGGCTTCGCACGTCGAAGTCACCATTCAGGCCGACTCGATCAATACCAACAACGAGGGTCGCGACCAGCACCTTCGTACGAACGACTTCCTCGAGGTCGCGACCTATCCGACCATCACCTTCAAGTCGACCAAGGTGGAGCAGCTGGACGATGAGCACGTCCGCATCACCGGCGACCTGACGATCAAAGCCACCACCAAGCAGATCAGCATCGACTTCGAGTTCGGTGGCGTGGCCCAGGACCCGTTCGGTAACACCCGGATGGGCTTCGAAGGATCACTTTCGATCAACCGCCAGGATTACGGTGTCGCTTTCAACGCGGCTCTGGAGGCCGGTGGCGTGCTGGTCAGCGACAAGGTCGGTATTGACATTGAGATCTCGGCGATCAAGGTCGTCGACGCTGTGCAGCAAGCCTGAGCCGCTCGTCCGAAGTCGGCCCCGCTGATCCCCAAGGCTCCACCAGCCGACTTCCCGTTCCCGTGCTCGTCCGCCTTCACAAGGTGAGATGGGCACGGGAACGATCGTTCTAGGTAGACTCGGCCCATGGCCGTCCAGCTGAGCGAATCCGATTTCGAGCGCTACGTGGACGAGGCGCTCGACTCGATCCCGGACGAGCTGATCTCGCTGATCGACAACTGCGTCGTCCTCATCGAGGACGAACCGCCCAACGGCGAGGAGCTCTTCGGGCTCTATGACGGAGTGCCGCTGACTGAGCGCGGATTCGACTACGGCGGCGTGCTACCCGACCGGATCACCATCTTTCGCGGACCGCACCTGCGGATGTGCGAGTCGCTCGACGCGCTGGTGGACGAGATCCACATCACCGTCGTGCACGAGATTGCCCACCATTTCGGCATCGATGATGACGCCTTGGACACGCTCGGCTATCACTGAGCGGCGCGTTTCAGCGGCCTCCGGGGTATTCGGCGCAGGCCGGTCGCGCCTCTCAGGGCTCGACGACGTTGCGGTACTTGGCCCAGGTGAGTGCGGCTTGACCGATCAAGATGAGCGCGACGACAGCGCCGAGCACCTTGCCCCACCACGGGTCCACGAAGAAGAGGCAGACCATCGCGAACAGGGTTGGAATCAGGTAGCGAACGGTCCAGCCGATGTACCCTCCGAACGACGGCATGACGACGTCGCGGGATTCGGCGACCGACTTCACCATGAAGTTCGGGCCATTGCCGATGTAGGTGATCGCGCCACAGGTGACCGCGCCTAAGGAGATGGTTTCCAGCCAGACCCACGGAACGCCGGCCACCCGTTCCATCCCCGGCATCACGCTTGGGTCGGCGCCTAGGGTGTGGGCCATCTCGAAGAAGGTCGCATAGGTGGGCGCATTGTCGAGGAAGGCCGAGAGCACACCGGTGAACGCGAAGAAGGTGATCGTGTTGAGCGGCATCCTGTCGGCGACCTGCGACAAGAACTCCAGCGCCGGGATCATGGTGAGGAAGATGCCGACGAAGATGACCGCCACTTCACGGATCGGACCCCAGTTGAACTGGTTGAACTCGAAGCGAATTCGTTTGCTGCCGGTCATGTACGAACCGGCCGCCGCGATGAGGAAGACGATTTCGCGCCAGGGCACATAGTCGTACCAGGCCGCGTGGCCTTCTTCGATGAGGTGCAGATCGAGTGACGGAACGAGCGCCACGGCGGCGATGATCATGGCGAACCAGATCAGGTTGATCAGTCCCATCAGCTTGATGGGGGTGATCTCCAGCACGTCTTCGACGATGTTGGCCAAGGGTTCTTGTGCGTAGGCCTTGGTGTCGAGCGCGAAGTAGATCAGCAGCAGCATCGCGTTGATGAACGCCCACATCGGCAGCAGATGGAAGGTCCAGGTGAACGGGACACCGCGCAGGAAACCCATGAACAGTGGCGGATCACCCAGCGGAGTGAGCAGGCCGCCGTTGTTCGCCACGATCAGGATGGTGAAGATGACGGTGTGAACCTTGTTCTTGCGCTCGGAGTTGATGTTCAGCAGCGGACGAATCAGCAGCATCGCCGCACCGGTCGTCCCGACGAAGGACGCGACGACAGCCCCGATCGCCAGCACGATCGTGTTGTTCTTGGGGGTTGCCCTGATGTCACCGGCCAGGAATAGGCCACCGGATACCACGAAGAGCGCGAAGAGCAGCAGGATGAACTGGACGTACTCGAGTACCGCGTGGCCCACGCGGGTCCAGTTCAGCAGGAACCCGACCCAGATCGCCACCGGGACGCCCAGCACGAGTGCCACCCCGAGTTGGAATTTCCAGTTCTCCCAGTGGTGCGCGGTGGCCGGGATCAACGGCATCAACGCGATGCTCAAGAGCATGACGGCGAAGGGCAGAATGCCCCACCAGGGGACTAGAGCTTCCATGAGCAATCTCCTGAGAGTCGGCAGGGTGCCACTGGCCGCAGCACCGCGAAGAAGGGCGAGCTTCATCCTACGGGATCTCTGTTTTGCCGGTTTCCCCCGGCCCTGTGGATAACCTCGTCCAGAACCAGGAGTTTTCCACAGGAGCGTCCACAACGCCATTGTCACAGGCGTGTTTCGAATTACGCAACGGATCAGACGCCCATCGGAGCGCTCAGGGCTTCGAGATGAATCTTGATATATCTAGCGAAGACCCGAGAAAGTGCTAGAGATCACCGGAGGCGGGGGTCGGCTCTCGGCAAACGGCGTCGAGTTTTCCACAGATCATTGCTACGCCTAGTCACGGGGGGAGCTGGTGACATAGGGTGCTTCTACCGCGACCCCACCACCCTGCCGCGGTGAAGGGATACCCCCATGGCTGCCCCACGCCTACCTTCGTCGGCTCCGCCGACGGACCTGCCGCAGGCCCCCCAGCGCCCGGCTGCGGTGCAATTGCGCGCGCGCCGGAGTAACCGGCTGATCGTCATCGGTGTGCTGTGCGCCTGCCTCGGTGCCCTGATCATGGCGTGGGCGTGGACAGGAACACAGGAATCGCAGACCGTGGTGGTGATGGCTGCCGATGTGGCGCGGGGTGAGCAGCTTGAGGCGGCCGACCTGACGACCACGACCCTTGGCCGGGCCGATGGAGTCACCGTGGTCCCCGCTGACCGGGTAGCAGGCCTTGTCGGAAAGTTCGCGCTGGTCGATTTGCCGGCCGGCTCGCTACCCGGTCCGGACGCCATCGGCTCACATCTTGTGCCCGCCGGGGCCGCCCAGCTTGGCTTGAAGCTCGCGGCCGGGCGATTGCCATCGCAGCCCGTGCCCCCTGGCACTCGCATCTGGTTGATTGCGGTGCCAGGCCCAATGGACTCCGATACGACGCCGGGCGCTCAGTATGAGGCGATCGTCGCCTCGACCCCGCAGGCGACCGCAGATGGCAGCGGATGGCTGGTCGACGTGCAGGTCGAAGAGATCGTGGCCGGGCAGGTCGCCGCGTTGGCCGCCGTGGACCGTGTCGCCGTGGTTCGCAGGGGTGATGGCTGATGCTGATCATCTGCGCCTCGGCCGGTGGCTCCCCCGGTGTCACCAGCACCGCGCTCGGGCTGGCATTGACATGGCCGCGCGAGGTCTTGCTCGCCGACTGCGATCCGCACCCCAGTCAGGCCGTGTTGGCGGGATACCTACGCGGAATGCCGGTCGGTGGCCGTGGCCTCGGAGCCCTTGCCGAAACATATCGAGCCCCACGACCCGAATCGTCCGGGGGGCTGCTGGACTTCACGCTTCCACTGGACGAACACGCGGCGCACCGCCGTCGCTTCCTGCCGGGGTTCGCCCATCCGCGTTCGGCGCTGCTCTTCTCGGGCTACTGGGGCCGCCTGGCCGATCAGTTCGACGATCTACAGACCGGTGGCGTCGATGTGATCGTCGATGCCGGCCGCCTCGACGCCGACGGCCTACCGGCCGCGTTGGTCGAGCGAGCCTGGACCGTCGCAGTCGTGACCAGGTCGAATTTGCCCGCGCTGGCGGCGCTTCGGCTGGCGTTGCCCGAGCTGACCGATGCGACGCAATTGTCCTCGGCGAGCCTGTCACTGGTGGTGTCGGGCGGAGGCCGGCCCTATTCCGCGTCCGACATTGCCCGGCAGCTGGAGCTCCCGCTGCTGGCAGATCTGCCCTGGGATTGCGCTACAGCCGACGTGCTCAGCGACGGAGCGCTTCCGCCGCGCAAGCTGACCGGTCGTCCGCTGTGGCGCGCGTTGCACTCGCTGGCTTTGAAGCTCGGCGGCCAGACGGTGCAATCAGATGTCCGGAGCACCCGAGGGGTCGTTTCATGAACCCACTCGGTGGCACTCCCGCGGCTGTGGCCCCACCGCACCTGAAACTGGCGGACGCTTTGACAGCGCTCCCCCCGTTCACCGATGCCGAACTCGCGTCGCGGGAGACAAGGCATGGTCGGCCGGCAAGACGAGGCAGCAGGCCGGATGCGATCGACTGGCAGGTGGTCGTCCAACTGCGCAGGCAGGCATCCGAGCAGATTGCGGAGAACTCGCAACACTGGGCTGGTGAACACGGCCGCCCGATGCCGGCCGACGACCGTCGAATGATGGGCCGATCGGTGATCGGAAGCGTTGTGCGCGAGCACGCGGGACGCCTCACCCAGTCCGGTGAACAACTGTGGGAGCTGGCCACCGAGCAGGCCGTCGCGGCCGCCGTCGAGAACGCCATCTTCGGCTACGGGCGACTGCAGCCGCTCTTCGAGATTCCGACAGCCGAGAACATCGAGATCCACGGCTGGGACTGCGTCGTGGCGCAGCACGGAGATGGTCGCCGTGAGGAGCTGTCGCCGGTCGCCGACAGCGACGATGAGCTGATTGAGGCGATCCGGTTTCTCGGCTCCAGCGCCACTCCGGCGCGGGCATTCGACGATGCACATCCGATGATGACGCTGGCGCTCGGCGACCGCTTCCGGCTGCACGCCGTCGGTTTCGGCCTCAGCTACCGGCCATCGATCGTCATCCGCCAGCATCTGCTCACCAGCGTCACCCTCACCGATCTCGCCAGCACGGGAATGATGCCGATCGAACTGGCCGAGTTGCTGCGGGCCTGCGTGCTGGCCCGGAAGTCGTGCGTGATCTCCGGGGACCAAGGCGCAGGTAAGACGACCTTGTTGCGGGCGCTGGTCGCTGCGGTGCCCGCCACGGAGCGCATAGGCACCTTGGAGACCGACTACGAACTGCTCACCCATCTGCTGCCGGGGCGACGCAATATGGTCGCCCTGCAGGCGAAGACCGGCCTCGGCGAATACCGCGACGGACGCAGCGTCGGGGAGTTCACGGTCGCCGATCTGATTCCGGAGGCCTTGCGGCAGAACCTCTCCCGACTGATCGTCGGTGAGGTGCGCGGCGGTGAGGCCGGGGCCATGTTCGAAGCGATGCAGTCTGGCGCCGGCACCATGTCGACGACGCATTCCCATTCGGCGGCATCGACCATGGACAGGCTGGCCGCCAGAGTCGCCCAAGGCGGTGTGCTCGGCGTGAGTGAGGCCTATCGCCAGATCGCGCTCAACCTGCACCTGCTCATTCACGTCAGCCTGGTGGACGACACCTGGCGTGGTGGCACCCGGAAGCGCTTCATCAGCGAGGTCCGAGAGTTGACGGGGGCCGTCGAGAATGGGCGGCCGGTCACCCACCTGTCGTATCAGGCCGACGAGCAAGGACGAGCGCTGCGAC
>NZ_JAVTWX010000076.1:0-8541 GCF_032229645.1 Brooklawnia sp. | reverse complement strand
CCTTCACGATCATAGGAAAGGTCGCCGACGAGGAGCCCGACGTTATCCGTTCCCAGATGGAGAACGAGATCAGCTTCTATGACCGCGCGGGCAACAAGACTTTCTTCGGCACCGCGGCGGCCCCCGGGCCCATCTACCAGTTGGCCGACGAGGCAAACACCATCTGGCTTGACGCCGGACTGATAACCGACAGCGCCAAGGTCGATACCCTCATCGATCCCTCTTTCGTGAACGACTAGTCAATCGAATGTCAGGAGTCAGTGATGGCACTCACCGTTTCGCAAGACGTTAGCGACGTGACGATGTCTTCTGCTGAGAATCAACCGGACGAGGCCACGCAGCCTGGCCGGCCGGATCGTCCGGTCTGGCTGGGTGGGCTGCGCGAGGCCTTCACTCCGATGAGTCATGGACGCCGGCTGCCCGGGCTGCTGCTCGGCGTCAGCGCCTTCGTCGTGCTGCTCGGGGTCTGGTCGGTTGTCACGTACGGCGGATTCATCGACGATCTCTTCCTGCCAACGCCCGGGCAGACGCTGTCGGCCGGGATCAGAATGTTCGGCTCAGGCTTCACCAGCGATGTCGCGGCCACCGTGATTAGGGTGATGTCGGGCTTCGCCATCGCTGCCGTGGTGGGCGTTCCTGTCGGAGTGCTTATCGGGGCCTATGCTCCCGTGCAGTCGTTCATCGAGCCGCTCTTCTCTTTCGTGCGCTATATGCCGGCATCCGCCTTCATCCCGCTATTCATCTTCTGGATCGGCATCGGCGAATCCGAGAAGATCGCCGTCATCATCTTGGGCAGCTTGCCGCAGATCGTGCTCATGGTGGCGTCCAACATTCGCAATGTGCCGATCGCGCTCATCGAGGCCTCGTACACCTTGGGGACCGACCGCGCAAACGTGCTGTGGAAGGTGATTGTGCCGAAGGCCTCACCTGACATCCTCGACACGCTGCGAATCGTGCTCGGCTGGGCGTGGACATATGTCATCGTCGCCGAGATCGTCGGTGCTTCGTCCGGCATCGGCTACTCGATCCTGCAATCCCAACGGAGCATGGCGGTTGACCGCATCTTCGTTGCGATCCTCACGCTGGGCGTCATCGGGCTGATCGTCGACAACGTCCTCTTCCTGCTGAACCGCGCGCTCTTCAAGTGGAACGCCGTCAAGGAGTCGGAATGACCGCATCAGTGACAACAGGTCACCTGGAGATCAGCGGCATCTCGAAGGTCTTCACCAGCCGCGGAAAGCCCGTGCGTGCGCTCGCAGAGATGGATCTGAGCATCAGGCCGCGCGAGTTCGTCAGCCTGCTCGGCACGTCCGGTTGCGGCAAGTCGACCCTGCTGCGCATCGTGGCCGGGCTGGAGAAGCCGACCACCGGCACGGTCAGTCTCAACGGACGAACGGTCGAACGACCAGGACCCGATCGCGGAATGGTCTTTCAGGCATACACCCTCTTCCCCTGGCGGACGGTGCTGCGCAACATCACTTTCGGGCTGGAGCAACAGGGCAAGAGGCGCAGCGAGTCGACCCAGACCGCCGAACAATTCGTCGATCTGGTTGGGTTGCGCGGCTTCGAGGATTCCTACCCCGCCGCGCTGTCCGGCGGCATGAAGCAGCGTGTCGCACTCGCGCGGGCGCTGGCGTCCGACCCGGAGGTGCTGCTCTTGGACGAACCCTTCGGTGCGCTCGACATGCAGACCCGCGAATCGATGCAGAACCTGCTGCGCCAGATCTGGGAGCGGACGCACACGACGGTGATCATGGTGACCCATGACATCGACGAGGCCGTGCTGCTGTCAGATCGGGTGGTCGTGATGTCCGGTCGTCCCGGCGACATCAGGGAGATCCTCGACGTGGATTTGGGGCCGAAGCGCGACGCCGGAACTCGACTGACCGAGGAGTTTCTCGTCTACCGGCGGCGGGCCACGCTCGCGCTGCACGCGCACTGACATGGCAGCGGATACGACGCGATCGGTAGCAAGGGCGACGGAACTCTTACGCGCGATCTGTGAGCAGCCGGGCATCACGTTGTCTCAGGCGGCTCGCGACTGCGACCTGGCGGTGTCCAGCGCATTCCGGCTTCTCAGCACCCTGGAGAGCGAAGGCTTCGTGGCTCGCGAAGCGGGCGGCTGCTATGTCGTCGGCCCGCAGATGATCCGGCTCGGCGCTCACGTCTTCGCAGACAACTCGCTTCGCCGGATCTGTCGGCCCGGGATGGCCGAGTTGGCCGACCAGACCGGAGAATCGATCTACCTCAGCGTGGCCAACCAGGGCAGTGCCTTGTACATCGCGATGGTCGCCGGTCAGCAGGCTGTGCAACTCAAGAGCTGGGAAGGGCAGACTGTACCGCTGCGCGGCAGCGCCATCGGAAGGGTGCTGACCGGCAGGCTTCCCAGAGATGAGCCCTACGCGGTCGTGCCGTCCGGCGTCGAGAAAGATGTCACGGCCATCGCTGCGCCTATCTGGTCGGGCAACAGCGTGATCGCGGCACTCAGCATGGTGGTGCCGAGCTATCGGCTGAATGGGTCGGCTGGTCGCTACGGCGAGTTGGTCGCCGAGCGGGCCGGCGAACTGTCGGCATTGCTCGGATACGAGCGCAAACAAGAACAATCGCGGCGGCGCCGCCGGCTGCCCAGCCGAGGGCGCCCGCCCACACGGCGCACAGGCGCCGTCGGATCGAACGACAATGGAGGCACGCAATAATGGTGGACAATGCGTTGACCAGCGGAGCGATGCAGATCAAGCTGGATTTGACGCTGCCCGAGATGCCGGGATTTCAACCGGGCATACGCCGCGCACCGTCACGAGGATTCCACCTGACCAGCGAGCAGACGAAGCTCGCGTTGCGCAATGCCCTTCGGTATCTTCCGCAGGAATTGCACGCTGTCATGGCGGCCGAGTTCTTGCAGGAATTGCGCGACTACGGCCGTATCTACGCCTACCGCTGGCGCCCGGAAGGGCGCATCCTCGGAAAGCCGATCGACGAATACGACGGCAGGTGTCTCGAAGGCCGTGCGCTGCAGGTGCAGATTGACAACAATCTCGACTTCGATGTTGCGCTCTACCCCTATGAACTGGTCACCTACGGAGAGACGGGTTCGGTCTGCCAGAACTGGATGCAATACAGGCTCATCAAGAAGTACCTGCAGAATCTCACCGCTGACACCACTTTGGTGGTCATGTCGGGCCATCCGCTGGGACTATTCCCCTCGCGGCCCGAGGCCCCACGGGTGGTCATCACAAACTCCTTGATGGTGGGCCGCTTCGACAACCAGAAGGAGTGGGAGATCTCCGAGGAACTGGGCGTGGCTAACTACGGCCAGATGACCGCTGGCGGCTGGATGTACATCGGCCCCCAGGGCATCGTGCATGGCACCTTCAACACATTGCTGAACGCCGGACGGGCCAAACTCGGCATTGCCGACGAAGGCGATCTGGCCGGGGTCTTGTTCGTCTCGTCCGGACTGGGTGGCATGAGCGGCGCCCAGCCGAAAGCGGCCGAGATCGCTCGTGCCGTGGGCGTGATCGCCGAGGTCGATCTGTCCCGTATCCAGACCCGGATGGATCAGGGATGGGTGGACTACTGCTCGGACGATCTGGACGAGGTCTTCGACGTCGCCCGGGAGCATCTCGGCGCGGGTACCCCGGCGTCCATCGCCTATCACGGCAATATCGTTGACCTTCTTGAATACATCGTCGACCATGACATCGTGGTGCCGCTACTCAGCGATCAGACCAGTTGCCATGCCGCCTACGACGGCGGCTACTGCCCGCAGGGCCTCAGCTTTGGCGAGCGGACAAGGATGCTCTCTGGCGACCGCGAGGAGTTCTGCAGGCGAGTGGACGTGAGCCTGCGCAGGCATTTCGAGCTGATTGCCGAACTCACCAGCCGCGGCACCTATTTCTTTGACTACGGCAATTCGTTCATGAACGCGGTCTACGAGGCCGGCGTCACGCAGATCGCGATCGATGGTGATGAACGCAACGGCTTCATCTGGCCCAGCTATGTCGAAGACATCATGGGGCCGGAACTATTCGACTACGGGTACGGTCCGTTTCGCTGGGTCTGTCTCAGCGGCAAGCACGCGGATCTGGTGAAGACCGATGCTGCGGCGATGTCGTGCATCGACCCGAACCGTCGTGGTCAGGACCGAGACAACTATCTGTGGATACGCGACGCAGAGGCCAATAACCTGGTCGTCGGCACTCAGGCGCGGATCCTCTACCAGGATGCCAAGGGGCGCCTGGACATCGCGCTCAAGTTCAATCAGATGGTGCGTGCCGGCGACATCGGCCCGGTGATGCTCGGTCGTGACCACCACGACGTCTCGGGCACCGATTCACCGTTCCGCGAAACCTCCAACATCAAGGACGGCAGCAACGTGATGGCTGACATGGCCACCCAATGCTTCGCCGGCAATGCCGCTCGCGGGATGACACTTGTGACCCTGCATAACGGCGGAGGCACCGGCATCGGTAATGCAATCAACGGCGGCTTCGGTCTGGTGCTGGATGGATCGGCCCGGGTGGACGAGGTGATCCGGTCGTCGTTGCTGTGGGATGTCATGTGCGGCGTCGCGCGGCGTAGCTGGGCACGCAATGAGCACTCAGTGCAGACCGCAGCCGAGTTCAACAACGAGTATCTTGGCCGGGCGCAGATCACCCTTCCGTATCTCGTCGAGGACGACGTCATCGACTCGGTTGTGAAATAGGCGGATCATGAGCGATTCATCGATGTGGACAGTGGCGGGATTGCTACGCGAAATCGCCTCCATCGGGCAGGACAACGAACGCGGCGGCTACTCGCGTCACGTTCTGGAAGCTCCCGAACTGGAGTTGCGCGAATGGTTCGTCAGCAAGGCCGACTCGCTCGGGTTGACCGTGCGGGGTGACGCGGACGCCAATATCTGCGCGTGGTGGGGAGAACCGGCAGCCGGCGCGATTGCCACCGGCAGTCATCTGGACTCCGTGCCGGGCGGGGGCGCACTCGATGGGCCCTTGGGTGTGGTCAGTGGGCTGGTTGCGGTCGCCAGGCTGCGCGACAGGATGGACGTGCCCTCGCGTCCGCTGGCCCTTGTGGTCTTCGCCGATGAGGAGGGCGGCAGATTCGGGATGCCGTGTCTGGGGTCTCGATTGGCGAGCGGTTTGCTCACGCCGGATGCCGCGCGGGAGCTGGGCGACCGGGCGGGCATCGGATTGCCGGAGGCATTCGCTGATGCAGGCCTGGCCGCCGAGTCGATCGGCCCGGCCGGGTGGGTGCGAGATATCGCCGCGTTCATCGAGTTGCATGTCGAGCAGGGTCGTGGGCTCGTTGACTTGGGGCGGCCGATGGCTATCGCGTCGGCAGTTCGTCCGCATGGTCGCTGGCGGCTGGAGTTCGGCGGTGAGGGTAACCACGCTGGCACAACCCGGCTAGCCGACCGGCACGATCCGGTGCTGCCGATGGCATCGACGGTGCTGGCCGCCCGACACGCTGCCTTGACGGCACAAGATGCGGTGGCCACGGTCGGTCGTTTGCACGTCATACCTGGCGGCACGAATGTGATCGCGTCCAAGGCGTTTGCCTGGCTGGACGTTCGTGCCGAGCAGGACCACGTAGTGGAGGAGGTCGTCGACCACGTTCTCTGTGATGCGCAGATCTCAGCGCGCAACGAGGGCTGTTCGTTCGATTGGCATCAAGAATCGTGGACACCGCGCACCGAGTTCGATGCGGGTCTGCGCGCCGTGATGCATCGCACCCTGGGCGGCGATGTGCCTGAGCTCAGCACCGGGGCTGGCCATGACGCCGCCGTGCTGGCCGAAGTCCTGCCTACCGGGATGCTTTTCGTCCGCAATCCTACCGGCGCGTCGCACACCCCGGTTGAGTCGGCAAGCGATGAGGATTGCGAGCTGGGGGCCTCGGCTTTGGCATCGGTACTGGAGGACCTGCTGCGATGATCTGGTGCCGCAGTGCCCTCGTGGGGGGCCAGTTCCGGGATGCGGTAAGCATCGGGGTGGACGGCTCCGGGCGAATCGACTCGATCACCTGCAGCGCGCCTGTGGGCGACTCCGATCTGCGGTTGGGCAGCGTGGCCCCGGGATTCGTGAACACCCACTCGCATCTCTTCCACCGCGCATTACGGGGCAGCGTAATAGGCGATGACTTCTGGTCATGGCGTGACGCAATGTACCGGCTGGCCGCAGCGCTCGACCCGGACACGTACTACGAGCTGGCTCGCGGCGTCTACGCCGAGATGGTCGCAGCGGGATATACCGGGGTTGGCGAGTTTCACTATCTGCACCACGCGCCTGACGGACGACGATATCCCGGGCACGCCATGGAGCAGGCGGTGGCCCACGCCGCGATTGACGCCGGAATCCGGCTGGTGCTGCTCGACACCTGCTATCTTCACGGTGGCATCGGTGCCGAGTTGTCGCCGGCCCAGAAGCGCTTCGGCGATGGCACTACGACTGCCTGGATCGAGCGATGGCATGACCTGCGCGATGTGTTGCCGTCCTCGCCTTTGGTGCGGCTGGGAGCGGCCTTGCACAGCGTGCGGGCGCTCACTCCCACCGAGTGCGCAGCGGCCGTGGCCGGATTACCCGACGATGTCCCGTTACATGTGCATGTCTCCGAACAGCGCCGCGAGAACGAGGAATGCCTAGAGATGTGGGGCATTAGTCCGACGCAGCTACTCGCCGAGGCCGGGGTCGCAAGTCCGCGCAGTACTTTCGTGCATGCCACTCACATCAGCGACGCCGACATTGCCCTGATTACTCAGACTGGCGTGACAGTCTCGCTGTGCCCGACGACCGAGGCCGACCTTGGGGACGGCATTGCCAGGATTTCGGAGCTGATCGGTGCGCGAGTGCCGCTGAGCATCGGTTCTGACCAGAATGTCGTCAGCGATCCATTCGCCGAGATGCGCCTTCTGGAAGCGACCGCGCGCCTGGGGAGTGGACGGCGAGGTGTGCTGACCGCGGGTCAGCTGTGGCTGGTCGGAACGCTGATGGGTCAGGTGAGCCTGTATGGAGACGATGCCGAGGGTGTGCCGGGACTGCGGGTCGGCGACTGGGCCGACCTCGTCGAGATCGACGAGAGCTCCACTCGACTCGCCGGAGTCGATCCGCTGCAGTGGCCGCTGACCGCGACGGCCGACGATGTGGCTGCGACAATCGTCGGCGGCGCACCGCTGCCGAGGAGCGATGGATCGGGGCTTCGTGCGGCACTTGCTGGGCTACGGGAGGCGGCGGCAGCGTGACGGCCACTTTGATGCACGGGATCGGACTGCTCGTCACCAACGACCCGCAGTGGGGCGGACCGCTCGGCGAACTCCCGGACGCTGCGATCGTGATCGAGGATCAGCAGATCGTGTGGGTGGGGTACGAACGGGCTGCGCCGGCGGCCGATCTGGCTGTCGATCTGGCGGGTGCTTGCGTGATTCCGGGATTCGTCGATTCCCACAGTCATCTGATTTTCGCCGGCGACCGTGCCGACGAATTCGGTGCACGGATGAACGGCGAACCCTATGAGGCGGGCGGCATACTGCGGACGGTACGCGCCACCCGGCAGGCCGGCGACGATGAACTGCGTGCGATGGTGCATCGGTTGCGCGACGAGATGTGCGCGCAGGGCACCACGACCTTCGAGGTCAAGAGCGGCTACGGCCTCGATGTGGCCAACGAAGCGCGGCTGGTGCGGATCGGCGCCGAGTTCACCGACGAGGTGACCTTTCTCGGCGCGCACGTGGTTGCGCCTGAATACCGAGACAATCCAGACGACTACGTGCGGCTGGTCTGTGGGCCCATGTTGAAGGGTTGCTCGCCGTTCGTCCGCTGGATCGATGTCTTCTGCGAGCGGGGGGCGTTCGACGCCGCACAGAGCCTGGAGATCCTCCGGGCGGGCAGGGACGCCGGCCTGGGGCTGCGGCTACATGCCGCGCAACTGCAGCCGAGTGAGGTGATCCCATCGGCGGTCGACCTCGGCGTGGCCTCCATCGATCATTGCACCTTCCTAAGCGATGCCGACATTGCTGCTCTCGCCGATTCGCGAACCGTAGCGACACTGCTGCCTGCTGCCGAATTCAGCACCCGCCAGCCATATCCCGACGCCAGCCGTCTGCTCGATGCAGGTATCACCGTCGCAATGGCCACCGATTGCAATCCGGGCACCGCGTTCACCACATCGATGCCGTTCTGCTTGGCGATCGGCGTGCGCGAGATGCACCTGACGCCGCAGCAAGCGCTGTGGTCGGCCACTGCGGGCGGTGCTGCGGCGTTGCGCCGCCGGGACATCGGGTTCATCCGCCCAGGCGCGCGAGCTGACCTCGTCCAACTCAATGCGTCGCATTGGCTTCATCTGATGTATCGGCCCGGTGTGCTGGTGATCGGACGCGTCTGGAGCGCCGGACGACTGGTGGCGGGCCGCAGCATCGTGTAGGTCAGGCGCTCGCGGCGGCCGCACCTCGTCGGGAACGGAGCCGCGATCTGTTCGGGTGTCGTCCGGCTGTCAGGCGCTCGGCGCATCCGATTCTGCGAGGTCTTCGACGTAGGCCTGCAGGGCGGTCGT
>NZ_JAVTWX010000075.1:7983-8649 GCF_032229645.1 Brooklawnia sp. | reverse complement strand
CGAGGCGCACACGCACGAGTACATCGCGACCGCCCACGAGGATCAGAAGTTCGGCTTCTCCATCACCAACAATCAGGCAATGGTGGCGATGGTGCGCTGCCATTACGATCCACACATCACGCTGCTGGGGATTCACTCTCATATCGGCTCCCAGATCTTCGACACCGGCGGTTTCGAAGTTGCGGCCCGGCGCACCATGAAGCTGCTCTCGCAGTTCACCGACGCCACCGCAACGCAGCTGCCCGAGCTGGATCTGGGGGGCGGTTTCGGCATCGCCTACACCAGCCAGGACTCTCCTTCGACCGCGCAGGAACTGGCGAGCAGCCTGCGTGAGATCGTGGCCCACGAGGCTCGTGGCCACGCGATGGCGGAGCCGAGACTGTCGGTCGAGCCGGGCCGCGCGATCGTTGGTCCGAGCACGATGGCCATCTACACGGTCGGCACGGTGAAGCCCGTCGATCTGGAGGGCGGTGCTCAGCGCATTTACGTCAGTGTGGACGGTGGCATGAGCGACAACATCCGTCCCGCACTCTACGCGGCCGAGTACTCCGCGGTCCTCGCCAACCGGACATCACAAGCCGAGACGGTGCTGTGCCGAGTGGTCGGCAAGCACTGTGAGGGCGGTGACATCTTGGTGCACGATGTCTTCTTGCCGGCAGATGTCCA
>NZ_JAVTWX010000075.1:0-7973 GCF_032229645.1 Brooklawnia sp. | reverse complement strand
CCATCCGGGCGATCTGCTGGCCGTCCCCGCCTCGGGCGCGTACAGCCGCTCGATGGCCAGCAATTACAACCACATACCGCGGCCCCCTGTGGTCGTGGTGAACGGCGGCGAAGCGAAGGTCTTGCTGCGCCGCGAGACTCTGGACGATCTGATGGCATTGGATGTGGGGGAATGATGATGCGAGTGCGTCAAGAAGGCGACGATCCGCTGAAGGTGGCGCTGCTCGGGTCGGGCATCGTCGGCACCCAGGTGGCCAAGCTGATCCTCGACCATGGCGATGACTTCGCCGCGCGGATCGGACGCCCACTCGAACTGGTCGGCATCGCCGTGCGCGATCTCACGCGTCCGCGCGACGGTCTGCCGACCGAGTTGTTCACCGACGATGCCGAAGCATTGGTCGCACGTCCCGGCACGGATGTCGTCATCGAGTTGATCGGCGGTATCGAACCGGCTAAGCAGCTGATCTTGTCCGCGATCGATCACGGCGCCTCTGTGGTGACCGCTAACAAGGCCCTGCTGGCGGCTCACGGCGACGAGATCTTCGATGCCGCCGAGCGCGCCGGCGTCGATGTCTACTACGAGGCTGCCGTCGCCGGCGCGATTCCGATCGTCCGGCCGTTGCGCGAATCGCTGGTTGGCGACTCGATCCGCATGGTGATGGGCATCGTCAACGGCACCACCAACTACATCCTCGACAAGATGACCACCGAGCAGACCGACTATGAGACTGCCTTGGTACAGGCCCAGGACCTGGGCTACGCGGAGGCCGACCCGACCGCCGACGTCGAGGGCTTCGATGCCGCCGCCAAGGCGGCGCTGCTGGCCAGTCTGGCATTCCACACCCGGGTAAACGGCGACCAGGTGCACACCGAGGGCATCACTCGCATCGTCCAGGACGACATCCGGGCCGCTCGCGAGGTCGGTTGCGTGGTCAAGCTGGTGGCCATCGCCAATCAGCTGGACGACTCACAGATCTCGGTGCGCGTGCACCCGGCGTTGATCCCGCTGGGACATCCGCTGGCTGCGGTTTCGGGAGCATACAACGCGATCTTCGTCGAGGCGGATGCCGCCGGGCGGCTGATGTTCCTCGGGCCGGGGGCCGGTGGCGCACCGACTGCCAGCGCGGTCACCGGAGACCTGGTGACCGTTGCCCGTAACCGGGCGCGCGGAGTGGCCGGGCCGAACCAGACCATCTACAACAATCTGACGGTGGCCGATATGGGGGCGGTGCAGACGCGCTACTTCCTGCGACTACGGGTGGTGGATGAGCCGGGCGTGCTGGCCGCTATCGCAACGATCCTTGCCAGGCACGGAATTTCGGTACAAACCGTGCTGCAGACCCCGGCGAGCGACACAGCATCTCGCACAGCGGCCTCGGCCGAACTGAGCCTGATGACTCACATGGCCATCGAGTCGAATCTTCTGGCATGCTTGAGCGAGTTGAAGGCCAATCCGAGCGTGCGCAGCGAGGTGCGCTTCTTGCGAGTGGAGGGCATGTAAATGCAGCTGGCCTGCCTGGACCTCGAAGGCGTCCTCGTCCCTGAGATCTGGATCGCCGTCGCCGAGACCACCGGAATCGATGAGTTGCGGCTGACCACGCGAGATGTCAGCGACTACGACGAGTTGATGACGCATCGATTGCGCGTGCTGGACGCTCATGGGCTCAAGTTGCCCGAGATCCAAGAGGTAATCGCCGGGCTCGGCCCGCTGCCGGGCGCGCGAGACTTCGTCGACTGGCTGCGCGAACGCTACCAGGTGATTATCTTGTCAGACACCTTCTACGAATTCGCCGATCCGTTGATGGTCCAGCTCGGACGCCCGACACTGTTCTGCCATCGCCTCGAAGTGGCCGATGACGGCCGGATCACCGGATACAAGCTGCGGATGCCCGACCAGAAGCGACACGCGGTCGAGGCCTTCCAGGGTCTCAATTTCTCATGCATCGCGGCCGGCGACTCGTACAACGACACCTCCATGCTCGGCCAAGCCGAGGCCGGCATCTTGTTCAGCGCGCCGCAACGGGTGATCGATGAATTCCCGCAGTTCGAATCGGTAACCAGCTACGACGGACTGCGGGCGGCGTTCACCCGGGCGAGCGTCGCGATTGCGGCCTGCTGAGTTGAATGTCTCCTCGGTCGCTGCGTGGCGAGAACCGCACCGGCGCGGTGGTCCAGGGCACCGATCAGGTGACACCCTGCTCACAAACCTTTCCGGGGCCCCGACCTGCGGCGACCTCCGACGAGACGAGAAATGTTGCTGCCAGGTTACGACCTGGCACCCGATTGGGTGCTTTCAGCAACGTGTGACTACTGTCAAGGCATCGTGTCGGATCGTAAGGTCCGGTCACCGTTCTTAATTCTCGAAAAGAAGCGAGGAAACTGTGAAGAGACGACATAAAGGCCTTGGCGCTATTGCGCTAATGACTGCCGCCTCCTTGGCCCTTGTTGGTTGCGGGTCGGGCGGCAATGGAGGTTCGAGTGGCGGCAGCGACGGCGCCATTATCAGTGCCAACAGCACCGAACCGCAAAAGCCCCTGATCACCTACGACACCACCGAGGTCGGTGGCGGACGCATTCTGAAGCAGATCTATGCCGGCCTGGTGTACTACGACGCCGACGGCGCGATCCAGAACGAGGTCGCCTCATCCATCGACAGCGACGACGCCACGTTGTGGACGATCAAGCTGAACGATGGCTGGACCTTCACCAACGGCGAGGCCGTCACCGCGAAGAGCTTTGTCGACACCTGGACCCATGCGGCTACCGATTCGGCAGGTGCATATTGGTTCAGCAATATCGAAGGGGTCAGCGAGGATGGCAGCACCACGCCGACCGGACTCACCGTTGTCGACGATCTGACCTTCACTGTTCAGCTCGTCAAACCGGAATCGGACTACCCGCTGCGGCTTGGCTACGATGCTTACGCGCCGTTCCCCTCGGTGGCCTTCGATGATATTGCCGCTTACGGCGAGAACCCGATCGGCAACGGCCCCTACATGCTTGACGGCGAAGGCGCATGGCGCCACGACGAGGGCATCACATTGGTGACCAACCCCGATTACAAGGGCGGACGCGTACCCCAGAACGACGGTATCGATATCCGCTTCTACAACACCTTGGAGTCGGCTTATGCCGACGTGCAGGGCGGAAACCTGGACGTGCTCGACCAGATTCCGGATACCGCTTTCGGTACGTACGCGTCCGAGTTCGCCGGCCGCAACGTGAACCAGCCGGCCGCCATTTTCCAGTCCTTCAATATGGGCTTCTATGTGGCGGGCTTCGGGCAGGACGAGGAAGGTGCACTGCGCCGACAGGCCCTTTCGATGGCCGTCAACCGCGACGAGATCACTGAGACCATCTTCCAGGGCACCCGTACCCCGGCGACCGACTTCACCTCTCCGGTGATCGCCGGCTACACCGACAAGCTGGAAGGTGCCGATCTGCTGAAGTACAACCCGGAGAAGGCCAAGGAACTGTGGGCTCAGGCCGATGCCATCAAGCCGTACTCCGGCGCCACGCTCACCATCGCCTACAACTCTGACGGTCCCCACCAGGCTTGGGTGGACGCGGTCTGCAACTCCATCAAGAACACTCTTGGTATCGAGGCCGAAGGTCAGCCGTACCCGACCTTTGCCGCTGCCCTGGACGACCGGGAACACCAGAAGCTGACCGGTGGTACCCGCGCAGGCTGGCAGGGTGACTACCCGTCGCAGGCCAACTTCTTGTCGCCGCTGTATTCGACCGGCGGATCCTCGAACTATGAGGGCTACTCGAGTGCCGCGTTCGACCAGAAGCTGGCTGATGCTGCCTCCGCCTCGTCCGTGGAAGAGGCCACCCAGCTGTATCACGAAGCTCAAGAAATCCTGCTGAAGGATATGGCATCGATTCCGCTGTGGTACCAGAACGCGGTGGGTGTGTGGAGTGAGTCCGTCGACAATGTCGCATTCGGATGGGACTCCGTGCCGCTGTACTACCAGATCACCAAAGCCTGATCTGGCCGAGCAGCAGATTCGGTGCGGTGCCCGGGACGTGCTCATGTCCCGGGCACCGTGCTGATAGCACACGCAGTGCCCTAACATGTCCACAGATTTCATCCGCAGCTAGGAGTCGTCGATGCTCAAATACATCGGCCGCAGGCTATTGCAGCTGATCCCGGTCTTCTTCGGGGCGACCTTCCTCATTTACGCCATGGTCTTTGCCCTTCCCGGTGATCCCATTGCAGCCCTTTACGGTGATCGGCAGCCTCCGCAGGCGACCATCGACGCCATTCGTGCCCAGTACCACCTGGACGAGCCATTCATAAATCAGTACTTCTATTACATTGCCGGCCTCTTCAAGGGGCACTGGGGAACGTCGTATACCGGTCGTCCGGTCATCGAAGTGATGTCCCACGCGTTCCCGATCACGGCCCGGCTCGCACTATTGGCGCTGGCCTTCGAGGCCGTTGCCGGTATCGCCGTCGGCTTGGTCGCAGGCCTGCGCAAAGGCAAGATCTTCGACGCGACCGCCCTGGTGACCAGTCTGATCCTCATCTCGGCGCCCACCTTCGTGATCGGCTTCCTGCTGCAGCTCATCTTCGGTGTGAAGCTCGGCTGGGCCAGAACTACGGTGTCGGCCGGTGCGCCGCTGAACGAATTGATCTTGCCGGCCATCGTTTTGGCGAGCGTCTCGTTCGCCTACATCGTGCGGCTCACCAGATCCAGCGTGACGGAAAATCTGTCCGCTGATTTCGTCCGCACCGCCACAGCCAAGGGCTTGAGCAGGCGCCGGGTCATCATGGTGCACGTTCTGCGTAACTCGCTGGTACCGGTGGTCACCTTCCTCGGTGTCGATCTCGGATCGCTGATGGTCGGATCGATCGTGACCGAAGGCATCTTCAACGTCAACGGCGTGGGCGGCACCATTTACCGCGCCGTCACCATCGGCGACGGACCAACAGTGGTGTCCTTCGTCGCGGTGATGGTCGTGATCATCATGCTCGCCAATCTGCTGGTCGACATTCTGTACGCCTGGCTCGATCCGAGGATTCGCTATGCCAAGTAATGCTCAGCTCCATCAGGAGCATTTCGTCGCACCCTTGGACGAGACCCCGCTCAAGGCGGTTGACGCCGTTGATGTCGCGGGCAAACCCCGCACCACCTGGGGAGACGCCTGGGAGTCGATGCGCAAGCGTCCGATGTTCTGGGTGTCTGCCGCGTTGATCGTGGTGGTGCTGTTCCTTGCGATCTTCCCGGGCGTGGTGACTTCGGCCGCGCCGAACGACGGCTGCCAGCTCGCCAACAGCGATCACGGCCCCGCCGCCGGCCATCCCTTCGGGTTCACCAGGCAGGGCTGCGATGTTTTCGCCCGCGTGGTTTTCGGTGCCCGTGCCTCGGTGCAGGTCGGCATGACCGCCACCATCTTGGTGGTCTTGATCGGCGGTATCGTCGGTGCGATCGCCGGCTACTACGGTGGCTGGTGGGATGCTGTGCTGTCCCGCATCGGCGATATCTTTTTCGCCATCCCCACCATCCTCGGCGCAATCGTCGTGATGTCGGCTTTCCCGGCCCGCAATCCGATATTCGTGGCGGTGGTGATCGCGATGTTCGCCTGGCCACAGATCGCCAGGATCATGCGCGGCGCGGTGCTCAGCGCCAAACAGTCCGACTATGTGATGGCTTCGCTGGCACTGGGTGTGTCCAGGCTCCGGATTCTCATCCGGCACGTGCTGCCCAACGCTTTGGCGCCCGTGATCGCCGTCGCGACCGTATCTCTTGGTACCTACATCGTCGCCGAATCCACGCTGTCGTTTCTCGGTGTCGGGCTACCGCCCAGCGTGATGAGCTGGGGCAATGACATCTCTCAGGCGAGGGCCTCGCTCACCACGAACCCGATGCCGCTGATCTATCCCGCAGGTGCCTTGTCGATCACGGTCCTGTCCTTCTTGATGCTCGGCGATGTCGTCCGAGACGCCCTGGATCCGAAGGAGCGTGCACGCCGATGACTACAGCACCATCTGAACAGAGCGCAAATCAAGGGCCACTGCTGGCGATTCATGACCTGCACGTCAGCTTCACCACCAAGTCGGGTGAGATCCCGGCGGTCCAGGGAGCCGACCTGACCATCTATCCCAAGCAATGGGTCGCAATCGTCGGCGAATCCGGATCCGGAAAATCGACCACCGCTCAGGCAATCATCGATCTCCTACCGGGCACCGGAAGGATCAAGCAGGGCTCGATCAATTTCGACGGTACCGATCTGTCGAAGCTGTCGCCCAAGCAATTGACCGATGTGCGCGGTGCGCAGATCGGCTATGTTCCTCAAGATCCGATGTCCAACCTCAACCCCGTGTGGACGATCGGCTACCAGGTGGAGGAGGCCATCAAGGCCAACAATGTCGCCCGCGGCGACAAGGCGGTACGCGAGCGCGCCATCGAAGTGCTGACAGAGGCCGGGCTTCCGGAGGCCCAGAACCGTCTGAAGCAGTACCCGCACGAGTTCTCCGGTGGCATGCGGCAGCGGGCTCTGATCGGTATCGGCCTGTCGGCCCGTCCGAAGCTGTTGATCGCGGACGAACCGACCTCGGCGCTCGACGTCACCGTGCAGCGCCGGATCCTCGATCACCTGCAGACCCTCACCGACGAGTACGGCACCTCGGTGCTGTTCATCACCCATGATCTGGGGCTCGCCGCCGAGCGGGCCGAGCACCTGGTCGTGATGTATCGCGGAAGGGTGGTGGAATCCGGCTCCTCGCAGGAGATCCTGGCCGCACCCAAACATCCCTACACCCAGCGCCTGGTTGCGGCGGCACCCAGCCTGGCATCGCGGCGGATGCAGTCCGCGCTGCACGACGATAGGGTCGAGGTCTTCGAAGGCGCGGCCCCCGAGCAGGCATTGCTCGAGCGTGCGGCCGAACGAGACGAACTAGCCGCCGAATCGTCCGGCCATCTCATCGAGATCGTCGGTGCCCGCAAGGTGTTCACGTTGCGCACCCGCAGGTTGTTCGAGCGGCGCGAGCTGGTGGCGGTCAACGACGTCAATCTGCGCGTGAAGAAGGGCACCACCTCGGCCATCGTGGGGGAGTCCGGTTCCGGAAAGTCCACCTTGGCGAAGCTGTTCTTGAAGCTGGAGCCGTTGACCGGTGGATCGATCCGGTTCGACGGCAAGGACATCAGCGGCAACCTCAGAGGAGCCGAGTTGATGGAGTTCCGGCGCCGGGTGCAACCGGTCTTCCAAGATCCCTATGGCACCTTGGACCCGCAATACAGCGTGGGCAATACAATCGCCGAGCCCCTGGTCGTGCACGGCATCGGTAGCCAGGCCGAGCGCCAGGCCAGGGTGAAGGAACTTCTCGATCAGGTAGCGCTGCCGTCAGGCACCCGTGACCGCTACCCGAGCGAGCTGTCCGGTGGCCAGCGCCAACGCGTCGCCATTGCCCGGGCTTTGGCCCTGCGGCCCGAGGTGCTGGTGCTCGATGAGGCAGTCTCAGCGTTGGACGTGCTCGTCCAAGGGCAGATCCTCACCCTGCTAACCGAACTGCAAACCGAACTTGGATTGACCTATATGTTCATCACCCATGACTTGGCGGTGGTGCGGTTGGTCGCCGACAACGTGTGCGTGATGCAAGAGGGCCGGGTCGTCGAGACCGCGAGCACCGATGAGGTGTTCGAGAACTCGCAGCAGAATTACACCCGCGAACTGCTGGCGGCCATCCCCGGTGCGAATTTCGCGTTCGGAACCTGACCCCAGAACCCTGGGTGCGTTCGCCCAATCGGCATGGGGCTCATAGACTCCACACGTGGCGTGGACGATGTCGGCGGTGGTGCTCGTGGCCATGCTGCTCGCCGGGGGGCTGGCCTGGTGCGCCCTCGGATGGCGGCGGGCCGCCGTCGAGGTCGAGCGGCTGCAAACCTTGGCCAGGTGGCGTGCCGATCAGGTGTCTATGCTCAGCCACGAATTGCGTACCCCGTTGTCCATGATCAATCTGGCCGGCGA
>NZ_JAVTWX010000074.1:0-8754 GCF_032229645.1 Brooklawnia sp. | reverse complement strand
CGGACGTCATGAGAACGGGGCCGGCCCCCCCGGGGGCCGGCACCGTTCTCATTGTTGGTGTCGATGGGCGTGGTTGGTGACTATGGATGATCAGCTCACTTCTTGACCGCAGCAAGCAGACCTTCGCCCAATGGCAGCAACACCGGGGCGAACACCTCCGACTCCTGCACAGCGGTCAAAGCCTCGCGGATGATGACGGTCTCATCGGACTCGTCCGACGGATCGGCGACCAATCCCTGCCACAGCGCATCGTTGATCACAGCGACCCCGCCGGAGCGCAAGAGTCGCTCGGCCTGAGCGACGTACTCGACATACTCAAGCTTGTCGGCGTTGATCAGCACCAGGTCGTAGGCGGCGTCACGGAGATTGTTCAGCACGTCGAGCGGATGTCCCGAGATCAGCCGGAAACGCTGCGAAGGGATGTGATGATCGCGGAAGGCCTGCTTCGCGTCCAACTGCCAGTCGACCTCCGAATCGATGCTGGTGAGCACACCCGCGGGATTCATGCCCTCGAAGAGTGCCAGTCCGGTCGTCCCGGTGCCGGTGCCGATCTCGACCACGGCCGCGGCATCAAGCACACGTGCCAAGAAGGTCAGCGCAGTGGTGACTCCGTTGGACGGAGCAGGCGCATCGCTGGTGATCGCATTGCGCCGGGCTGTGCTGACTTGATCAGGTGCGGGAACGTAGTCTTCGGCGAAGGCGACCGAACGCGGGTCGAGCACGAAATTCTCACTCACACGCGCCAGCCTACTTGCTGAACTGACCGAAAACTCGCCAACCGCCGCGCACGTCTATCATGGTGCCATGACTCAACCCGTGTTTGGCCGGCTCGCGACTGCCATGGTGACTCCTTTCAATGCTGAGGGAGCGGTAGACCTGGCGAAGTGCCGCGAACTGGCCGTCCGGCTGGTAGATGAGCAACGAAACGACATTGTTCTGGTCAACGGCACCACCGGGGAGGCGCCGACCACCACCGACCAGGAGAAGGCCCAGATCGTCGCGGCCGTGATCGAAGCGGTCGGTGATCGCGCCCAGGTCCTTGCGGGGGTCGGCACCAACGACACTGCGCATTCGGTCGAACTCTGCCGCCAGGCAGCCGCCGCCGGCGCTGACGGGCTGCTGGCGGTCACCCCTTATTATTCGCTGCCGCCGCAGGACGCGATCGTCGCGCACTTCGAGACGCTGGCCGGCTCAACCGATCTGCCGATGGTGCTCTATGACATCCCGCATCGGGCAGGTCGTCCGATCGAGACGGACTCGCTGATTCAGCTCGCGAAACATCCCAACATCGTCGCGGTCAAGGACGCCAAGAACGACATCGCCGCCTCTGCCCAGGTGCTGGCGGCGACCGACCTCGAGTACTTCGCCGGCGATGATGCGAAGCTGCTGCCGTTGCTGGCGATCGGTGGCGTTGGTGTCATCGGCACTTCGACGGTCTTCACCGGACGCCGCACCGCCGAGATCATCGATGCCTGGCTGGCCGGCGATCAGGCTGGTGCGTTGCGCATCTACCGAGAGCTGTTGCCGGTCTACACCGGGGTATTCGCCACGCAGGGTGTGATGATGGTGAAGGCCGGGCTGGCCCATCTGGGATTCGATGTCGGTAGCGTGCGTGCGCCGCTGCTGCCGGCATCCGAGGCTCAAGCCGCACGCTTCGCGGAGATTCTGGATAGCTCGGCCCTGTAGGCGACAGGCGTGATCCCGCAGGAGTTGTTCGGTATCGGCGCCAGCGAGCTGGTCTTCTTGCTGGTCGTCGGTGTCATCATGTTCGGTCCCGACAAGCTGCCCGAGCTGAGCCGCAAAGCGGCTCGGTTGGTGCATTTCGCCCGGGGCTTCGCGAATCAGGCGATGGGTACCTTGCGCAGCGAGTTGGGACCCGAATACAAGGATCTTCAGCTGTCCGACCTCAATCCGAAGACGCTGGTGCGTAAGACCCTGCTGTCCGATATCGGCGAGGATCTTGATGGTCTCAGGCGCGAATTGGATGGTGTGCGCAACGACCTCACGGGTGTCGCCACCGACATCAACCACGAGCTACGCTCCGAAAGCATGGCTGCAGCGCTGCCCACCGCCGTGTTGTCGTCCGAGCCGCACGCGCTCATCGTTCCCTGGGACGACGAGGCCACGTAGCTGGGCCGATGCGGTGCTGTGCAGCTAGCCGTTGACCTTCAGGCCCAGAGGCTTGCCGATCAGTGAGGCCTTTGTTTCGATCAGGTGTTCGGCCACGATGGCGATCGCCTGGGCGGCGGTTGAATCGGGTTGCGCGATGACCACGGGCGCATTGATCTCGGCGCCGGCCCCCAGGGCGTAGTCCATCGGGATCTGCGTGAGCAGCGGAACCTCGCGGGCGAGCCGGTCGCTCAACGCGTCCGCGGTCTGCTGCCCGCCGCCGCTACCGAAGAGTTCGACGCGGTGTTCCTTGCCGCAATGCGGGCAGGTGGTCTCGAACCAGCTCATGTTCTCGATCACGCCGATGACGTTCTGGTGCAGCATCGACCCCATCGTGCCGGCTCGTTCACTCACCCACGACACGCTGGGCTGCGGAGTGGTGACCACGATCATGTCGCTGCCGGGCAGCTTCTGGCCGATCGACATCGCCACATCGCCGGTGCCGGGCGGCAGATCGATGAGGAAGAAGTCGAGATCTCCCCAGAAGACCTCGGCCAGCAGCTGGGTGAGTGCACGGTCGAGAATCGGGCCGCGCCAGGCGATCACCTGATCACGGGACTCCTTGAGCATGCCCATGCTGATCACCTTGAGCACGGCCTTCTTGCCGTCGGCGCTGACATACTCAACCGGGACCGGCATGATCATCGAGTCGACCATGGTCGGACGAGCGGCCTCGGGGATGCCGAGCAGATCGGGAACCGAGTGGCCGTAGATGTCGGCGTCCAGCAGGCCGACGCTGAAACCCTCCTTGGCCAGTTCCAGCGCCAGGTTGACTGTCATCGAGCTCTTGCCCACGCCGCCCTTGCCGGAGGCGACCGCGACCACCCGGGTGCGCGAGCCGGGTTGCGCGAACTGGATCACCGGAGTGGGCGCGCCGCCGCGCAGCTTCTCGGTGAGCTTGGCCCGCTGCTCGGCACTCATCGCGCCGACCCGCAGCTGGAGCCCGGTGACGCCCGGAACCTTGTTGACGGCATTGGTGACATCCTGCTCGATGGTGTTGCGCAGCGGGCAACCGGCAACCGTCAACAATATGGTGACCTGCACGACGCCGGCGTCATCGATGGCGAGTTCGTCGACCATGTCCAGATCGGTGATCGGCCGCCGGATCTCCGGATCGATCACGGTGGACAGCGCTTCGCGTACGTGGCTGAGTATCGGGTTGGTTTGCGTCACGGCATCATCACTACGCGAACCCGTCGTCAGTTTCAAGCCGGTTCGGATTGGGTTGGGCTTATCTCGCCATCCGGCCGTTCGTCGGCGGCCTCGATCTCGGCGAGTAAGTCGCGCAACTGGTCCCGCAATTCCCCTCGGACGAAGTCGCGGGTCGACAGTTCTCCCATATTCGTCCGCAAGGCGGCGATCTCGCGAGCCAAGAAATCCATGTCGGCACGGCTCTGCCCGGCAACGCGGCGGTCCTCGTCCAGGCTCAGGCGGTCGCGGTCCTCCTGACGATTCTGAGCGAGCAGAATCAGCGGGGCCGAATAGGAGGCCTGGGTGGAAAAGGCCAGATTCAGCAGAATGAAGGGGTAGGGGTCCCATTTCCATCCGAAGATGCCGACGACGTTGAGCAGGATCCACAAGAAGACGAGGACCGTCATTCCCATCAGGAACCCGGGACTGCCCATCGTTCGGGCGATCCATTCGGCGAAACGCCCGAACCAGTCCTCGTCGAAACGCAGCCAGCGCGGCCGGATGATGGATGAACGCCGCCCTGGTGTACTCAGCCGGTCCTCGTCGCGGCGATTAGCCTCAGCCATGGTCGACCTCCCTCAGATCTGATTCGTTGCCCTCCATCTGATCGCTGCGCCAGTCGTGGGGCAGCATGTGGTCGAGCAGATCGTCGACGGTTACCGCGCCCACCAGCTGATGGTTGTTGTTGATCACCGGCGCGATCACCAGGTTGTAGGTGGCGAAGTAACGGCTGACCTGCGAGATATCTGCGCTGGTCAACAGCGGCTCGAGGTTTGAGTCGATCATCTGGCCGATCTGCAGGCTGGGCGGTTCACGCAACAGCCGCTGCACGTGCACACCACCGATATATCGTCCCGACGGGGTGTCATGGGGTTGTCTGGTGACGAAAACCATCGACGCCAGCGCCGGCGTCAGTTCTTCGGAGCGCACCCGGGCCAGTGCTTCGGCGACGGTGTTGTCCGCGCCGAGCACAACCGGCTCCGGGGTCATCATGCCGCCAGCTGTCAGTTCCTCGTAGATCAGCAGGCTGCGGACATCGGCAGCTTCCTCGGGTTCCATTCGGTCGAGCAGCTCTTCGGCGAATTCGCTCGGCAGGTCGTTGATGAGGTCGGCGGCATCGTCAGGGTCCATCTCTTCCAGCACGTCGGCCGCGCGCTCGATGGTCAACGATTGCAGCAGCTCCACCTGCTCGTCCTCGGGCAGTTCTTGGAAGGCATCGGCAAGCTGCTCATCGTCGAGGGCGCTGGCGACCTCAGCGCGACGCTCCGGGTCCATGTCGTAGAGTTCCCGGGCAACATCCGCGGGCTTCATATCGGCCAGCTGAGCGAGCTTCGTGTCGGTGGTCTGCTCGGCGTCCATCACCTGGCCGCCGACTAGTGACCAGGGTTCGACCGTCATCGGGCCCTTGCTGGTGGTGGGCAGCCCGAATCGCCTGGTGGTGGTGACCTCGCGGAGTGCGACCTCGCTGAGTTCCCAGTCACGGCTGCGGACCTCGGACATCGCAACGTCGAAGATGAGCGACGGTTTACCATCGAGCGTGATGGCGCGATCAAAGAGATCGTCCATGACCAGGATTTCGGAGGCGCGTCTGATGAAACGGCGGGTGTCGATCACACCGATGATCGACACCTGGGTGGGGTCGATGGCGTGCACCCGCGTCATCGGCACGAAGATGCGTCGTCTGGCGAACAATTCGACGACGAAGCCCCGCACTCTCGGCCGCCCCGCCAGCCGGGCCTGGACGACGACATCGCGCACCTTGCCCACCTGGTCGCCGGAAGCGTCCATGACCTGCAATCCCTGCAGGCGGCTGATGAAAACCGAAGACGGATTGCTCACGCGCAAAGCCTAGACTGGCTCCATGACCAAGACGCAACAGGCTCGACCCTTTCGCGCGCGTCGCACGGTATTGGCCGTCCCTGGCAGCTCCGAACGGTTCATCGCAAAGTCGCGGGATCTGAGTGTCGACTGTCTGTTTCTCGACCTTGAGGACGCAGTAGCGCCAGCCGCGAAAGTCGCGGCCCGTGACACCATCGTGGCCGCGCTGAACGGCGGCTCCTGGAAAGCCCCCACGGTGACCGTGCGGGTGAATGCCTGGGACACGCCGTGGACCACCGGGGATGTGATGAGTGTGGTCAGCGGGGGTGGCACCCACATTGATGCTCTGGTGCTGCCGAAGGTGACCTCGGCCGAGCAGGTGGTCGCCCTCGATCTGGTGGTGAGCCAGGTGGAGGCGTCCTCGGGACTGGAGGCCGGCCGGATCGGCTTCGAACTACAGATCGAGGAGGCCCTCGGGCTGCAGCGTGTGGACGAGATCGCCGCCGCGAGTGCCCGCACCGAGACGCTGGTCTTCGGGCCCGGCGACTTCATGGCGTCCATGGGCATGCGGGGTCTGTCGGTCGGCAGCCAGCTCGCCGGTTATGACGCGGACGCTTTTCATTACGCTCTCAGCCGGATTCTCATTGCCGCCCGAGCCAACGGGCTGCAGGCCCTGGACGGCCCCTATGTCTCGATCCGTGATCTGCCGGGATTCAAGACCTCCGCTGCGAAGGCGGCCGCGCTGGGCTATGACGGCAAGTGGGTGGTTCATCCCAGCCAGGTTGAGGCGGGAAACGAGATTTTCACCCCGGACGAGGCACAGATCGAGCGTGCCGAGCGGATCGTTGCGGCTTATGCCGCAGCAGGTCGGGCAGACGGCGGCGCTGTCGGCGCGATCGTGGTGGACGACGAGATGGTCGACGAGGCGGGATACAAGGTGGCACGCGCGCTGCTGGCGAAGGTGGGTCACAGCGGCCAGGTGTAGGGATTGCCTACTAGGCTGAACCACGGAGGTCGATCGCTATGTCCATGAACCAGCAACCGCCGAAGTCGGCGCGCGAAATCATTAAGTTGAAGCGCCCGATGTCGGTCGCTATCTACGACGACTACACCGACGCCGCCCATGCCGTCGACTATCTCGCCGACCGGCAGTTCCCGGTTGCCACGTTGGCCATCGTCGGCACCGATCTCAGGAGCGTCGAACGGGTCACCGGAAGCATGAGCTGGGGCAAGGTGCTGGCCGCGGGCTTCGTGCAGGGCGCGATGTGGGCGGGCATGTTCGCGATCATCATGTGGGTCTTGCAGCCGGGCACGACGAACCTGCTGAATCTGCTGCTGATGGGCCTGCTCGGGTTTGGGCTCGTCGGCATGGCGATGTCGGCGCTGCAATACCGTATCCGCGGCTCCGACCGCGATTACACCTCGACCACGGCAATCATCGCGACCCACTACGAGGTACTGGCCGAGGCCGAATACGCAGACCGAGCACGCGGGCTGCTGAGCGGTGGCTCGCTGCACCAGGCTCGCCAGGTTGCAGTCGCGCCGCCTACCGAGTCGATGGTGCCGCCCCCTCAGCAGGCCGATCTCGACAAGTTGCCGCCGCCCGCCTGGCCGCCGTCTGCTGTCGGTGAATCTTCGCAGCCCACGGCAGAACAGACCGTCCAATTCCCGCCGATCGCAGCAAGCGGAGGGCCGGATTCCCACGGAGCGTCCAACCTGTCGTACGGGCAGTACTGGAAGGAAGGCGATGCACCTGGCATCGGCGACCTGCCGAAGCGTTTCGGTGAGGCCGACACACCCGCGGACACGACCACACCTGAAAACGGGGACCAGGCCGAAGCCCAGTCCCCGCGTAGAGGCGATTCTCCCGAATCGGCCGGTAACTGATCCGGCCCGGGTCTATGCCTGGCTCAGCAGCCCGGCCATCCACGCCTCGACATCGGCGGACTCGCGAGGCAGCTGATCGCTGAGGATCTCGCAGCCGTCCTCGGTGATCAGGATGTCATCTTCGATGCGCACGCCGATGCCGCGTAGTTCGGCCGGCACCATCAGGTCGGTCGACTTGAAGTAGATACCCGGCTCGACGGTGATCACCATGCCCGGTTTCAGCGGGCCTCGGTAGTCTTCGCGTAGCGCCTGCGCACAGTCATGCACATCGAGCCCGAGGTGATGACTGGTGCCATGCACCATCCAGCGCCGGTATTGGCCGCCGTCGGTGGGGTCGAGGGCCTCTTCGGCGCTCACCGGCAAGACGCCCCACTCGGCCAGCTTGTGCGCGATCACGGTGATGGCCGCTTGGTGTACATCCGAGAACAGGGCTCCCGGCTTAGCGGCCTCGAACCCGGCCTGCTGGGCAGCCCGGACGGCGTCGTAGACCTTTCGCTGAGCATCGGTGAAGCGGCCAGTGACCGGCATCGTCCGAGTCACGTCGGCGGTGAAGAGGCTGTCGAGTTCGACTCCGGCGTCCATCAGCAGCAGATCGCCGGGGTGCAGGTCACCGTCGTTGCGGATCCAGTGCAGGGTGTTGGCGTGGTCGCCGGCCGCAGCGATGGTGTCATAGCCCACCGCATTGCCCTGATGGCGGGCGTGCAGACCGAAGACGCCCTCGACCCAGCGCTCGCCACGCTTCTTGCCGACCGCGTTCGGCAGTTCCCGGACGACTGCTTCGAAGCCGACCGCGGTGGCACGGCAGGCCTGACGCAATTGCTCGACCTCGAAATCGTCCTTGATCAGGCGCAGTTCGCTCAGTGTGACGACCAGTTCGGCATCTTGCTTGTCGCCGCGTCCGCGCCAGGCATCCAGCTTGTTGGCGAGCTTCGGATCGGTCTCGCGCAGCATCCGCGTCGGTGTCTGCGAGGCCATTTTCTGTAGCGCCGGCTCCAAGTCATCGATGCTCGCCGTTGCCAACTGCGCCAAGGCGGCCATCTCTTCCAGCGATTCGCGCTGGCCGACCCACATCTCGCCATAGCGTGAATCGCCGTAGAATTCTTCGTCGCTGCGCGGCACCCGCGGATGGAAATAGAGGGTGGACTTGTGACCACCGGCGGCAGGCTCCATCACCAGCACCGCGTCCGGTTCTCGGTCGGTCCCCAGCCCGGTCAGCCAGGTGAACGCCGAATGCGGACGAAAGGCGTAGTCACAGTCGTTGCTGCGGGGCTTGAGACCACCAGCTGGAATGATCAGGCGCTCGCCGGGGTACTTCTCGGAGAGCTTCTTGCGATGTGCCGCTGCTGCCACGACGCCCGGTAGCGGAACGGGAAGCTCACTGCTGTAGGGAGCCCAGTCGTCGCAGATGAACTGCTTGAACGCCTCTGAGAAGCTCGCTTGCCGATTGGACAAGGCCGGTTTCTCACCGTTAGCCATGGAATCCTCCGAATGCACGTTTTTGGGCAGTGACTTGTTTCGATCGTACTCGGGCGCGTGACGGACGATTCGTCCGATTGTCGGCCCGTTGGTCGATCTTGTGGCAGCGGTCCGGGGCCCAGCGGCATGACGCGTGTCCGAGGTTGGCCGAACTGCGTCTAAGCTTCTGGCAACGAAAGGTTTCATCGATGCAAGCTGATTCCGGTGCGCAAC
>NZ_JAVTWX010000073.1:6866-8861 GCF_032229645.1 Brooklawnia sp. | reverse complement strand
GCGAAACCGCCGCCGTGCACGCGGACTGCGCCACGTCCACCCAGCAGATGGGTGGCCAGCATGATCGCCACCCCCACCGCCTGCTGCCCGGGAGTGGCCGGGCTGAACAGGTTCTGCAGCTGCATCGCGGACGAGACGCCCGAGGCACGGACCAGTTCCAAGAAGTCGGAGAAGCGTCCTTCGGCCAAAGCCGACGCCTGCTCAGCAACCCGGGCATCGTCGGTGAAGAAATGCGCAGTCCGCAGCACTGCCCGATCGCCGGTCGCCGCCCGAACCGCGCGTAGCTCGGCCCAGAACTGGTCCGCCGGGACCTCGCTCAGGTATTGCTTGCCGAAATACCGCGCGACCGCGCCCATCTCGTCGGTGATCGCCGCGTATTCGTCGGTCAGATCGGCGTGATCGGCTCCGGAATCCACGATGCACAAGACATGCCCGGACGCAGCCATGTCGAACGCGATCGGCAGCACGACCGGATTGGCAGGATCGGCAAAATCGATGTGGACGATATCGCCCACCGAGCTGGCCATCTGATCCATCAGGCCCGACGGCTTGCCGAAGAAGACGTTTTCCGCATATTGCCCGACCTGGGCGAGTTCGATGGCGGAGAGGTCGTCGTCACAGAAGAGGTGGTTGACGATCACCCCGATGAGGATCTCGTAGGCCGCCGAGGACGACAGGCCCGAACCGCCGGGCACCTGCGAGGTGATGCAGGCATCGAAACCGCCGACCGCATAACCACGATCGGTCATCGCCCGGCAGATGCCGCGCACCAGCGACGCCGATGTGCCCTCCTCGCCCGCGACCGGCTCGAGTGCGGTTGCGTCCAGCTCGAGCAGCGGATAGCCGTCAGAGGCGATCCGGATGGTATCGGACGAATTGCGCCCCGCGCAGGCGACCATGTCGAGATTCACCGACCCGGCCAAGACCTGCCCGCGCTGATGATCGGTGTGGTTGCCGCCCATCTCCGTGCGCCCCGGAGCGGAGTATAGTCCCACTTCCCGGTCGCCGAAGGTGGTCCTGAACGTTCCCGCCAGCTCACTCAGACGTGCGCGCGTCGGCGCGACATCCTGCTCACCACTCGCGTAGATTCGCTGGATCTCGACATCGAGATTGCCGGCTGCGAGTTGTCGCTCCAAGTCGTTGAGCTTCACGTCATCCCTGACCTTTCTTTACCTTCGAAAGGAGCTTAGCTGATCGTCACCCGACGGTCAGCAGGCAGCCAAACCATCGTGGCCAGCGGGCCGCGCTAGTCTCGCCTGCATGAAACGTGTAGCGGGCGTGCTGGCTTCGATAGCCGTCGCGGGAGCCATCCTCGGCAATTCGGTGACCGCAGTCCTTGCCGCGACCTTCAGCTACCCGTGGTTCTCCGGCGGCCTGGTCAACAACTACGGCCTCTCCGCGGCCGAGATGCAGCAGAATTACGACCGTGTCGTCCGCTTCAGCCTGTTCCCATGGGTCGACGAGCTGCAGCTGGACACCTTGCCGATGTCCGCATCCGGAAGCCAGCACTTCGTCGACGCCAAGCAGATCTTCCAGATCTTCGTGCAGACCGGACTGATCTGCCTGGTCATCGGGCTGGTCGTCGGAATCTGGCTGTGGCGCAGACACCGGTCGTCCGGGTTTCTGACCGCCGGCGGCATCATCACCCTGGCCACCCCGGTGCTTATCGCGATCCCGCTGCTCGTCGACTTCGACCGCTCGTTCGTCGTCTTCCACGAGCTCTTCTTCAGCAACGACCTTTGGATCTTCGATCCGCGTACCGACCCCATCATCAACTACCTTCCCGAGGCGCTGTTCATGCGCAACGCATTTGCGATTCTTGCGTTGATGATCGCCCTCAGCGTCATCGCGATCGTCTGGGGCCGGCTGGCCGGACGCCGAGCCCGGCGACAAGCCGAGATCAGCGCTCGATGACTCGGGTCTGCAGGCTCACCTGTTCACGGAGCCGGGCAGTCTCGTCCTGGCTGGTGGTCATCACATAGAGCCCGATGGTCA
>NZ_JAVTWX010000073.1:5369-6766 GCF_032229645.1 Brooklawnia sp. | reverse complement strand
TCGAACTGGGCGACGCCGGTAACCTCGGCGGCGGTCAGCTCGCGACCGAGGCCCTGCACGTAGTAGGCCCCGACGTAGGCCCCGTACAGCCGATCGTCCGGATCGAAGATCGAGCTAAATCCGCGCCACCGCTCGAAATCGGCAAAGGTGAATTCCACCGTGAAGCGCACGTCGTCGTCCAGCCATGCCGACATCGCGGCATCGGCATTGAAGGTGATCATCCGCGGATACAGCCCGCTGCCGGCCAACGGCATCTCCGCCCGGGCGCCGGTATCGTGCGGCACCGAGTCGCGTTCGTAGACCCAGTCGTATCCGCTCATCAGGATCAGCGAACGCCACCGGGCGCACCACGGATTCACTGCGAGATTGCCCACCAGTATCAGCGCAATACCGACGGCCACCAGCCATCGGCGGCACCGACGACGACGTGGCGGCCGTTCCGGGCTCATCGGGCTGGCGCGACGCTGGAGATCAGTTGACCGGCGGCTGGGGAACCTCGCCGCCGACGATCAGTTCGCCGCTACTCGGCACGGTCAGGATCTCGGAGCCGGTGTCGGTGACCACCAGGGTCTGCTCAAACTGGGCCACCCACGAGCCGTCCTGAGTGAGCACGGTCCAGCCGTCATCCCACTGCTTGGTACGGGCGCTGCCGAGCGTCAGCATCGGCTCGATCGTGAAGGTCATGCCCGGCTGCATGATGGTGTTCAGCATCGGCTCGTCGTAGTGCAAGACGATCAACCCCGAATGGAAGGCGGTGTGCACTCCGTGGCCGGTGTATTCGCGGACCACGCCGTAGCCGAACCGCTTCGCGTAGGACTCGATGACGCGCCCGATCACCGACAGCGGACGCCCGGGCTTGACCGCCTTGATGCCCCGGTACATCGCCTCACGGGTGCGTTCGCTGAGTAGCCTGGCCTCCTCGGATACCTCGCCGACATAGAAGGTGGCACAGTTGTCGCCGTGCACGCCGTTGATGTACGAGGTCGAGTCGATCTTGACCAGATCGCCGTCTTGGAGCGGGCGGGCATCCGGGATGCCGTGGCAGATCACCTCGTTGACCGAGGTGCAGATGCTCTTGGGAAAGCCGCGGTAATTCAGCGACGCCGGGTATGCGCCGTGATCGCATAGGTATTCGTGGGCGACCGCATCGAGGTGGTCGGTGGTGACGCCGGGGCGAATCTCAGCCGCCGCGGCGAGGATCGAGTCGGCAGCGATCTGCCCGGCGAGCCGCATCGCCTCAATGATCTCGGGAGTCTGGACGTGGGAACCGTCGTAATGCTCTCCCGCCATCACTCCCACATATGGGGGCTGCTGAACGCCTACAGGCACATGGCGCGTGGGACTGACGGGATACGGCTCGATTGGTTCACTCACTCAGCCGATTCTAGGCGCCCCGC
>NZ_JAVTWX010000073.1:0-5269 GCF_032229645.1 Brooklawnia sp. | reverse complement strand
CCCGCCCGCGCGCGTCAGTCGACCCTCAGCGTGGCGATGCAGTTGTCCACCAGCGTCTGCCGCGCGGTATCGCCGATGGTCACCGATGAGAAGAAGACGCCCAGCTTATTGGCCTGGCCGATGTCGATCACATAGATGTCAACGAGATCGCCTTCGATCTCGGGCATGTCCTGCGACGAGATGCGCACCTCGGAACGTATATGCCAGGCGGAATGCCCGTCGATCGTGGTCGCCTCGTTCACCTGATCGATCCGTTCGGTGAAGTTCAGGTAGTAGCCGGACGATGCGTAGCACTCCATCGACTGCCGCGCCGCGATCTCCGGGGCGTCGAAACCGTCCGAGTAGTTCAACTGACCCACCGCGACATTGCTCATCCAGCCGGTCCGAACGGGGTCCTCCTGGGTATGCAGGTCGGACACCCATTGCAGATACATCGAGTAGTCACCCCAGCCGGGCACTCGCTGCACCGAGATACCGCCGCCGTGCAGTCGTCCGTCGTTGCCCTGCCTGGTCTCGTCATCGTTGGAGGTGACCGGGCAGGCGATCGCGCTGGCGTTTTGGGTGGGAGGAGGGGTCGGCGACGAGGTTTCGTCCCAACCGCTGACCGTCGGTGTGGACGAGTTGGTGTCCTCGGGAGTATCACCCCACGGCGTGCTCCTGCTATTGCCGAAGACGAACCAGGCGATGATCAACGCCGCGACGATCGCGATTGCACCGAGGATCAGCAGCGTCCGATTGCCACCCGACGAACCTCCCCGCGCACGGCTGTTGCCGCCCGAGCCCGGAGCAGGATCGGAAGGATTGGCGGTCGTCTCGCTGGACCACGCGGAGCCGTTCCAATAGCGGAAGCGACCTTGAGCGCCAGCAGGATCGGGGTACCAACCAGGCATCGACATACCATGCAGTGTATGTGGCCTGCGGGGCGCGAGCCCTCGGCCGCGGCCGAACCGGCCTGTGATGGCACGTTCCCCGATCTGGCGCAGATGCTGGCAGACTTAAGGTCATGGATCGTCAGACCGAGTTCGTTCTGCGCGCTGTCGAGGAGCGCAACGTCAAGTTCATCCGCCTGTGGTTCACCGACGTGCTCGGGTACCTCAAATCGGTTGCCATTGCCCCGGCTGAACTCGAAGGCGCTTTGGCCGAGGGCATCGGCTTCGATGGCTCGGCGATTGAGGGCTACGCCCGCATCTATGAAGCGGACATGATCGCCCACCCCGATCCGGGCACCTTCCAGTTGCTGCCCTGGCGCACTCAGGCCGGGACCGCACGGATGTTCTGCGACATCTCGATGCCTGACGGCTCGCCGGCAATGGCCGATCCACGCCACGTCCTCAAGCGTGCCCTCAAGCGGGCCGCAGACATGGGCTTCACGTTCTACACCCACCCCGAGATCGAGTTCTTCCTGCTGCGCACTCCGCTGGAGTCAGGCGTCGAACCGATCGCGCTCGACAATGGTGGCTACTTCGACCACAACACGATGGACGAAGGCACTGACTTCCGCCGCGATGCCATCAACATCCTCGAGCAGATGGGCATCTCGGTCGAGTTCAGCCATCACGAGGCAGCACCGGGCCAACACGAGATCGACCTGCGTTACGCGGACGCGCTGGAGATGGCCGACAACATCATGACCTTCAAGGTGGTGCTCAAAGAGGTCGCCATCTCGCAGGGCATCAGGGCGTCTTTCATGCCCAAGCCGTTCACCGACTTCGCGGGTTCGGGCATGCACACCCACATGAGCCTTTTCGAGGGTGACCAGAACGCGTTCTACGACGCCACCGACGAACTTCGGATGAGCAAGATCGGAAAGCACTTCATCGCCGGGCTGCTGACACACGCCGCCGAAATCACCGCCGTCACCAATCAATGGGTGAACTCGTTCAAGCGGCTCGCCTGGGGCGGTGAGGCGCCCAGCTATGTCTGCTGGGGACGCAACAACCGTTCCGCACTCGTACGCGTCCCACTCTTCAAGCCGGAAAAATCCAGCTCGGCTCGGGTCGAATACCGCGCCATCGACTCGGCCTGCAACCCGTATCTCGCCTATGCCTTGCTCCTCAATGCCGGTCTGGACGGCATCGAGCGAGAGCTGCCACTGCCGCCCGAGGCCGAGGACGATGTCTGGTCGCTCACCGACCGCGAGCGGGCCGGGTTGGGTATCACCTCGCTGCCTCGCAACCTGGAGGGTGCGGTCGAGCTCATGGAGAACAGCGAACTGGTCGCGGAGACCCTCGGCGAGCACGTCTTCGATTTCTTCCTTCGCAACAAGCGGGCCGAGTTCGATTCCTACCGCCGCGAGGTCACACCGTGGGAGCTGCGTACTCTGCTGCCGAAGCTTTAGGTTTAGGCGGCTCGCCCTGCGCTGGATGATCAGCGGATCTTGACGATCGGGAACATTCTGGCCGTCTCTGCGGCGTGCACGCCGGAGGACGTCAGAGCGCCGGCCTCGATGGCCCGTGACCAGCTTTGTCGGCCGGTCGCCAGTTGCCAGAACGCCTGAGGTTCGAATTCCACCACGTTGGGCGGGGTGCCGCGGGTGTGTGACGGGCCCGCGGTCAAGGCGCCCACCTGAACCGCAGCATATGGGGGAATACGCACTTCGATGGTGTGCCCTGGATAGCGTTCGGTCAACACCTGGGTGAGTGCGTGCACCGATTCGGTCATGGCGGGCCGCTCGGCGATCTCGAACTCGTCGATCGACAAATCGACCACGACGATCACATTCGCGCGCAGATAGTCGGTCAACCGGACGGTGCCGAACCTGCTTGCCACGGTATCGGGCAGGGCGTGGTTGCCCAGCGCATCGGCCAGTTCGCAGACCAGCGGTTCGAGCTGGCGGGCCAGCGTGACCGCCGGTTCGTCGCCCATGATTGCGTTGACTCTTTCGGCGATGTCATCGATCGCGCGGGAGCGCTCGCTCAGATGGTCACTCAGCGACATCGGGGTGCTGCGCGCCTGCGAATCCAGTGTGACCAATGTCTCGTTGACCAGGTACATCAGGCGTCCGAGGCCGTATCGAGACAGTGTGACAGGCGAGTTCACCAATGCGTTCAGTTGGCTGAGCATGGACGAGCAGATCCGGACCATCGACCGGTTGGCTCGTCCTGCCACGTCTATCATCCCCATACCGTAGGCGTCGAGTCTGATCTGCAAGCAACGTACCCGTGACGAACAGATGACTCCCACGCCCAAGTTTAGGGCGCCAGCGACTAGGCTGATTGACCATGAGCGGACGCACCAGCACTGCGGCGGGTGATCTTGCCCGGCGTGGTTTCGGCGACGCCAGTCGTGCCCTGCGAATGGTGGAGGCCATCGTGTCCAGGCACCCGGTCCACGCCGATCCCGAAGGGTTGCTCGGCATACTGGGCGGCGCGGCCGATCCTGACCTGGCGTTGCAGGGCATGTCGGCCCTCGATGAATCCGACCCGCAACTGATCGCGGAAGTCCTCATGGACGACGGCTGGCTGCAGCGGCTCGTCACCGTGCTGGGCGGGAGCCAGGCGCTCAATCAGTTCGTCAGAGCTCATCCGGACGCGGCGCAGATCATCAAGGCAGCACCGCACCGTTTGACGCCGGCGCAGTTGCGAGCCGAGATGCTGACGGTCGTGGGCGGCCCGGGCGAGTGGGGCGACAATCTGATCCTGGACGATCCCGACGCACCCAATCGGCTCCGGCTCGCCAACAAGTGCCAGCTGTTGCGGATCGCCGCCCGAGACCTGAGCCATCCGAAGCCTGTCGAGATCGTGGAAGAGATCGCCGCAGAACTCGCCGATCTGGCGGATACGGTGATGGGTCTGGCGCTCGCGTGCGCCAGGGCACAGGTGCCCAACCAGCAGAAGACTCGGTTGGGAGTCGTGGGTCTCGGCAAATGCGGTGCCCGCGAACTGAACTATCTGTCGGACATCGACGTGCTCTATGTCGCCGAACCCGCGGACGAGCAGACCGGCAATGAGGAAGCCATCCAGATCGCGACCAAACTGGCGGCCGCGATGACCAGGATCTGTTCGGCGCATTCGGTGGCGGGTACGATCTGGCAGGTGGACGCGGCGTTGCGTCCCGACGGAAACGCCGGCCCACTGGCCCGTACACTCGCCTCACATCGCTCCTACTACGAGAGATGGGCAAAGAACTGGGAGTTCCAGGCGATGCTCAAAGCCAGGCCGATGGCCGGCGATCTGCAGCTTGCCCAAGATTTCGTCGACATGGTCTCGCCGATGGTCTGGCAGGTGGGCGGTCAGCCGAACTACATGACCGACTCGCAGGCGATGCGCCAACGCGTCATCAACCTGATCCCGGCACGCGAACGCGAACGAGAGATCAAGCTGGGCGCCGGCGGCCTGCGCGACGTCGAATTCAGCGTCCAGATGCTGCAGCTCGTCCATGGACGCGCCGACGAACGGCTTCGCACCTCGGCGACGCTGCCATCGCTGGCGAGGCTGGTGGAATACGGCTACATCGGGCGCGCCGATGGCGTCAACCTTGATGAGTCGTACCGATTCATGCGGGTGCTGGAGCATCGGGAACAACTCTTCAGGCTGCGCCGCACCCACCTGATGCCCGAAGAACCGGTGGAGCGACGCAGACTGGCCCGCCAGATGGGCCTGCCTGACGGTCAGAAACTGTGGGAGCTGTGGCGCCATGTCGCCAGGCATGTGCAACGACTGCAGCAGCGGGTCTTCTACTCGCCGCTTCTCGAGGCCGTCAGCAGACTCTCCGGCGATGAACTGAAGCTGTCGCCCGAAGCGGCCAGCGACCGGCTGCGCGCCCTCGGCTTCAGCGATCCGGTTGCCGCCCTGCGCCATATCGCGGCGCTGACCACCGGCCTGAACCGCACCGCGGAGATCCAGCGGCAGCTGATGCCGGCCATGCTCGGCTGGTTCAGTGATGGCCCCAACCCGGATCTCGGCCTGTTGAGCTTCCGCAGGCTGTCGGACGAGATGGGCTCCACGTCTTGGTACATGCGGGCGCTGCGCGACGAAGGCTCGATGGCCGAACGACTGGCCAGGATCTTGTCGACCAGCCGCTATATCAGCGACCTGCTGCGCCGCGACCCGTCGGTGGCTCAGCTGCTGACCAGTGACGAGATCGTCCGTCCGCGCACCCGTGCGGACCTCAACGACTCGATGGACAGGATCGTCGAGAGACACGCGGGTTCGCCGGAGCTGGCCATCAACGCGGTGCGGTCACTGAGGCTGCGCGAGCTCTTCCGGATAGCCGCCGGCGATTTACTGGGCACGAGGGACCTGAGCGCTGTGGGATCTGGACTGAGCGA
>NZ_JAVTWX010000072.1:38111-56871 GCF_032229645.1 Brooklawnia sp. | reverse complement strand
GACCTACTCGATGTACCCGGAATATGCCCGCAATACGCACACCGGCTACGTCACTGTGCCCAGGCGCCATGATTTCAGCGTCGACGCCGATCTGGTGCTCGCTGCGATCGCCGAGCACCACCCCGACATCGTGCTGATCTGCACACCGAACAACCCGACGGGCACCCAGACACCGGTCAGCGTCATCGGCGAGATCTGTGCCGCCACCGATGCGATCGTGATCGTCGACGAGGCCTACCAGGAGTTCACCGAGGTCCCGGAGGATTCCGCATTGGCCCTGCTGCCGCGCTTCGGCAAGCTGGTCGTCAGCCGCACCATGAGCAAGGCCTTCGCGCTGGCCGGGGGGCGTGTCGGTTACCTCGCGGCGGCACCTGCCGTGGTGGACGCCTGCCGCATCGTCCGGCTGCCCTATCACATGTCGGCCCAAACCCAGGCCCTCGCCCGGGTCGCGCTGGCCAACAGGGACGAGATGCTCGGCCAGGTCGATGTGCTGCGCAACGAGTGTCAGAACCTTCAGCAATGGCTTCGTCGTCATGGCCTCGACGTGGTACCAAGCCAGGCGAACTTCTGCCTCTTCGGCCGCTTCGCCGACCGTCACGCGGTCTGGCAGCAATTGCTCGATCGTGGTGTACTGATTCGCGAGACCGGCCCGGCAGGCTTTCTGCGGGTGTCGGCAGGCACCCCAGCCGAGATGGCCGCCTTCCGGGCGGCGCTCAGCGAGATCCTGCCCAATCATGAGATCACCCGCTAGACGAGGAGCCAACGAAATGACTGCTGAAGCGCGCATTGCGCACGTGAAGCGTGTCACCAGCGAGTCCGATGTCGATGTCTTGCTCAATCTGGACGGTACGGGCACCTCGACGATCAGCACCGGCGTGGGTTTCTACGATCACATGCTGACCGCATTGTCACGCCACTCGCTGATCGACATGGAGATCACCACCACCGGCGATATCTATATCGACGGCCACCACTCGATCGAGGACACCGCCATCGCGATCGGGCAGGCGCTCAAGATCGCGCTGGGCGACAAGCGCGGCATCCGCCGCTTCGGCGACGCCACCGTGCCCCTGGACGAAGCCCTGGCGCGTTGCGTTGTCGACGTTGCAGGACGCGCATATGCCGTGTTCACCGGTGAGCCGGAAGGACAGATCTATGCCCGCATCGGCGGCACCGGTCCGCTCTACGCGGGCTCGATGACTCAGCATGTCTTCGAATCGCTGGCCTTCAATGCGGGTATCTGCGTCCATCTCACCTTGCTGGCCGGACGCGAACCGCACCACATCGTCGAGGCCGAATTCAAGTCGCTGGCCCGGGCGCTACGCGTCGCAGTCGAGCCTGACCCCCGCGTGACGGGAATCCCGAGTACCAAGGGCGCGCTGTGATCGAACCGACGATAGGGGTTCTCGACTACGGGTCAGGAAACCTCCACTCGGCATGCCGGGCACTCGAGGCCGCCGGAGCCCAGGTGCGACTCGGCAGCAAGCCGAGCGAGTTCGCCAGCGCCGAGGCACTCGTAGTGCCAGGTGTGGGTGCTTTCGCGGCATGCATGGCGGGGCTGCATGCGGTCGGCGGCGTCGATCTGGTGCGCGACTGGGTCGGCTCCGGACGAAAGCTGCTCGGTATCTGCGTGGGCCACCAGGTGCTTTTCGCGCACGGTGTCGAGCGCGGGGAGCCCGCCGATGGCATCGGCATCTTTCCTGGTACCGTGGAGCGGTTGGCTGCCCGACGGCTGCCGCATATGGGCTGGAACACTGTCGAGGCGCCAGCACAGGCGGGCGTTTTCGAGGGGCTCCAAGATCGAAGGTTCTATTTCGTCCACTCGTACGGAGTGCATGCCAGCGACGACGATGGCCAAGCTTGCGTACCTGCGGATGCCCGCATCACCTGGTGCGAGCACGAAGGAGATAGGTTCATCGCTGCCGTCCAGTGGGGCAGCGTGACCAGCACCCAGTTCCACCCGGAGAAGTCCGGAGCGGCTGGGGCACAACTACTACGCCATTGGCTGGCAAGTTAGGGTCGTTCAACGTGTCCATGACGAACACTTCAACCTCAGCAGATTTACAGCGGCTGGTGCTGCTGCCGGCGGTCGATGTCCAAAACGGCAAGGCGGTGCAACTCATTCAAGGGGCCGCCGGCAGCGAGCGGGTCTTCGGTGACCCGCTGGAAGCAGCGCTGCGATGGCAGTCCCAAGGCGCCCAGTGGCTGCATCTGGTCGATCTCGATGCGGCTTTTGGGCGCGATTCCAACGCGGAGCAACTCGCCGAGGTCATCGCGGAGCTGGAGATCGACGTTGAATTGTCCGGAGGCATCCGCGACGACGCTTCGTTGACACGCGCTTTGAGCACCGGGGCCCGCCGCGTGAACGTGGGTACTGCGGCGCTGGAGAAGCCCGAATGGTGCGAGAAGATCATCGCCGAGCACGGCGACCGGATCGCGATCGGCCTCGACGTGCGCGGTAACCAGCTGGCCGCGCGTGGCTGGACAACCAGCGGCGGTGACGTCTTCGAGACGGTGCAGCGCATGACGCAGGCCGGCTGCGAGCGCTTCGTGGTGACCGATGTCGCCAGCGACGGCATGCTGACCGGGCCGAATCTGGAACTGCTGGGTGCGGTTTGCGCTCGTACCGGCGCCAAGGTGGTGGCCAGCGGCGGCATCTCCTCATTGCACGACCTGAGGATGCTGTCGGGGCTGGTGCCGATCGGTGTCGAGGGTGCGATCATCGGCACCGCGCTTTACGTGGGCAACTTCACCTTGACCGAGGCGTTGGCCGCCGTGCATGACCCACTGGCGAGCTGAGACGTGAGCCCAGATGCGCGAGCAGCAACTCTCCTGGGGAGAGGCCATCGTCGAAGGAAGTCTGGAGTGGTCGTTCCTCACCCGTGACGACCTGAGCGAGGTATCCGAGCTTTGCGCTGCCATCGAGTACTTCGACGATCCCATCCAGCACCGCGAGTTGGGCGGCCTGACCGAAGACTTCGAGCAGGATTGGGCGTATGCCTCCAATCACGCAGTCGTCGGACGCGACCGCGGCGGCACGATCGTGGCCTACGGCTGGAATCACATCACGGCCCCCGACGTCCAGCTTCCCCATGCCTGGATGGAGATCGGGGTACATCCGGCCTGGCGGCACCACAAGATCGGCGTCAAGCTGGTGGCCTGGCTGATCTCACGCGCCAGGGCCTGGTACCAGCATCTGCGGGAGACCCGTCCGCTGCTCGGCCCGCTCTGGGTCGGTTGCGCAACCGACGAAGGCTCCCGGGTGGCCGCCGATCTCGAGGAGAACGGCCTGCTGAAGCCGCAGCGCTGGTTCTGCGATGCCCATCGCAGCCTCACCGATGGGGCGTTGCCGCTGGTGCTGCCTCCTCCCGGCATCGAATTGCGGTCTTTCGAACGATCCTGGTCGGACAAGGTCCGTCAGGCCCACAACACGGCCTTCGGCACCAGGCATGGTTCGCACGACGTCGCGCCGGACGCCTGGGAGCGCTCGCTGGAACGCCCCGATTCGCGTCTGGACTGGTCGTGGATCGCCGTGCAGACCAACAACCCGGACGCCGGGGTCGTCGGCTACGCGGTGAACTCGGAGATCATCGAGCGCCAGAACGGCTGGCGTGAGGGATGGACCGAACGGATCGGCGTGCTCCCCGCATACCAGCGGCACGGCCTCGCCCATGCGCTGCTGGCGGCCTCCATGCGCACCTTCGCCGATCACGGCTGCGTCTTGGCGGGCATCGGGATCGATACCGACAACCTGCCGAGAAGCGAGTCGCTGTTCGGCGGCATGGGTTATCGTTTCGAGGACAAAATGGTCCTCTTTGGAGCCACCTTCGACGACTGAGTAAGCTAACGAAGGTTCGTCGGGTGTACGTAGGGGGATAGTCATATATGTCAGGCCACTCGAAGTGGGCAACCACGAAGCACAAGAAGGCTGCGATCGATGCCAAGCGCGGCAAGCTGTTCGCCAAGCTGATCAAGAACATCGAAGTCGCGGCTCGGCTCGGCGGTGGCGACATTGCGGGCAATCCGACTCTCTATGACGCGGTTCAGAAGGCCAAGAAGAATTCGGTTCCCAACGACAATATCGACCGTGCCGTCAAGCGTGGCGCGGGCGAGGGTGCCGACGCCGTGAACTACGAGTCGATCATGTACGAGGCGTACGGCCCGGCCGGCGTCGCGATCTTGATCGAGTGCCTGACCGACAACCGCAACCGTTCGATCTCGGATGTGCGAGTGGCGGTCACCCGTAACGGCGGCACCATGGCCGACGGCGGTTCGGTGCAGCGGCTGTTCAACCGCAAGGGGGTCGTGACCGTGGCCAAGGAGCAGGAGGTTGCCACCGAGGGCCGCAAGACCCAGACTCGCTCCATCACCGAGGACGACTTGCTCGAAGCCACCATCGAGGCCAATGCGGAGGACATCTCCGATGAGGGGGACGCTTTCGACTTGATCAGCGACCCCAACGATCTGGTCGCCGTCCGCAAGGCCGTGCAGGCCGCCGATATCGACTACGACTCGGCCGAAGTCCAGTTCGTCGCGAGCTTCGACCAGGCCATTGATTCGGTTGACGACGCGCAGAAGCTCTTCCGCATCGTCGATGCCCTCGAAGACCTGGACGATGTCCAGACCGTCTTCACCAATGCAGACCTGAGCGAAGAGGTCCAGGCCGCGCTGGACAGTGACGACTGACCTTGGCCCCATTGAAGAAGAGTGTCCGGCGCGCCTGAGCCGGGCACTCTTTGTCGTGGCCTAGAATCCGAACGTGTGTTCGCAATCCGACGGGTGGTGCCATGCGTGTTCTTGGCGTTGATCCCGGCCTGACCCGATGCGGTGTCGGAGTCATCGATGCCGCATCGGTGCGTTCCCCGCAGCTGGTCGCCGCCGGAGTGGTGCGCACCTCGCCGGGCCTCGACCATGCCCACCGGCTGCTGGCCATCGAGGAGGGCCTGGAAGCCTGGGTGCAGGCCAATCGACCCGAGGTCATCGCAGTCGAACGCGTCTTCGCCCAGCACAACGTGATGACCGTCACGGGCACCGCTCAGGCGGCCGGCATCGCGATGCTGATCGCTGCCAGGCACGCAATTCCGGTGGCACTGCACACCCCGACCGAGGTGAAGGCCGCGATCACCGGATCCGGGCGCGCCGACAAGGCCCAGGTGGCCGCGATGGTCGTCCGCATTCTCAAACTGGACGAGGCCCCCAGGCCCGCCGACGCCGCCGACGCCGTGGCACTGGCGCTGTGCCAGCTGTGGCGGGGTGGCTCGGTCAATCGCTACGCGGCCGCAGTGCAGGAACACGCGGCCAGAACAGGACGACGATGATCTCCCAGCTCCGCGGAACCGCCGTGGCCCTCGGCCCGAACTGGGCGGTGATCGATGTCTCGGGCGTAGGGTTCAGGGTCTCCTGCACGCCGGGCACCGCCGCAGGCCTGCGGCCAGGCGCCGAATGCACCGTGGCGACCACCTTGATCGTCCGGCAAGACGCGCTGACGCTCTTCGGTTTCACCGATGCGCACGAACGGCAGGCCTTCGAGATGCTGCAGCTGGCATCCGGAGTAGGGCCCAAGCTGGCGCTGGCGGCGATCTCGGTGCTGAGCCCTGCCGAGGTCGTCTCCGCGATTCAAAGCGATTCGGTCGCGGTACTGATGAAGGTGCCCGGCATCGGACGCAAGGGCGCCGAGAAGATCATCGTCGAACTGCGCGACCGCGTCGGCGCGTTGGCTGCGCAGCTCGACACGAGCGATCACGTTGGTGTTCCGGACGGTGAGCCGTGGCGCGAGCAGGTCTCCAGTGGTCTGCAGGGCCTCGGATGGTCGTCCAAGGACGCGGATGCCGCCGTCGAGAAGATCGCTCCACTGGTGGTCGACGATCCGCAGATCTCACTGGGTAGGCTGATGAAGGCCGCATTGCAGTCGCTGGCCCGAGCCTGAGGAGTCCCGCACCGTGACCCATTCCCCGGTCGATCCGTGGCCCACACCCGACGAGATCGCGGCCGAAGGCGCGCTGCGTCCCTCGGCGTTGGCCGATTTCGAAGGCCAGCCGCGCGTGGTCGATCAGCTCAGCCTGGTCCTGCAGGCCGCCTTGCACCGGGGGAGCACTCCCGATCATGTACTGCTGTCGGGTCCGCCGGGGCTGGGCAAGACGACATTGGCGATGATCATCGCCAATGAGATGGCTGTGCCGCTGCACATCACCTCGGGGCCCGCGATTCAGCACGCCGGCGATCTGGCGGCCATCTTGTCGGGGCTCACCGAGGGCGAAGTGCTCTTCCTCGACGAGATACACCGGATGAGCCGGCCGGCCGAGGAGATGCTCTATCTGGCGATGGAGGACTTCAGAGTGGACGTTGTGCTGGGGAAGGGTCCGGGCGCCACCGCCATTCCGATCGAGATCCCGCCGTTCACCCTGGTGGGTGCGACGACCAGAGCGGGTTTGCTGCCCGGGCCGTTGCGCGACCGCTTCGGTTTCACCGCTCAGCTGGACTATTACGATTCGGCCGACCTGGAGCGGATCGCGGGCCGCTCTGCCACCAAGCTCGGCATCGCGCTGGACGCGGAGTCTGCTGCGGAGATCGCCCGACGCTCGCGCGGGACGCCCCGTATCGCCAACCGCCTGCTGCGCCGCGTGCGCGACTATGCCCAGGTACACAACGGCGGCATCGTGAACCCCCAGTTGGCTCGCGATGCCCTGGAACTCTACGAGGTCGACCCGCTCGGTCTGGACCGTCTCGACCGGGCCGTCTTGAATTCCATCTGCCGCAAGTTCGCTGGTGGGCCCGTCGGGTTGTCGACACTTGCCATCAGTGTTGCCGAGGAGACCGAGACGATCGAAGAGGTCGCCGAACCCTTCCTGGTTCGACTCGGCTTCTTGATGCGCACGCCGCGTGGACGCATTGCCACGCCTGCCGGCTGGGCTCACCTGGGACTGACCGCGCCTGTCCAGGAAGCGTCCGGTGGCCAGCCGGAACTCTTCGGTTGACGGTCATTCACAGGTCCTGAGCGTGAAAAACGCATGACCAGATGTGGTGATCCCAGCTGTACTCGGTAAGATCGCTGGAGTGCGTGCGGGTGTGCGCGCTCCTGCACGTCCAGGCAACGGCCTGGTTGCTGACTAGTGAGGGTGTCTTACATGGAAATTCTGCTCATCATGGCGGTCTTCATCGGCCTGATGTACTTCATGACCGTCCGTCCGCAGAAGAAGCGGATGGAGGAGCAGCGCAAGATGCTTGAGGCTCTACAGCCCGGCTCCAGGGTGTTGCTCAATTCGGGCATCTTCGGAACGATCCGGGCAACTGCCGATCAGCAGATGGTCGTCGAACTGGCTCCCGGCGTCGAGGTCACCGTGCTCAGGCAGGCCGTGATGCGCGCGGCCAAGCCGGATGAAGAAGAGTTCGAGTTCACCGACGATCAGGCCGCAGTTGCCGCTGACAGTTTCCGCGCCGACGACATCGACCGGTCCTTCGCCGAGATCGTTGAGGGCGACGCGAACGTCATCGACCAGCCCGTGGCCGAAGCAGCCGTGGCCGCTACCGATGAGACCGAACAAGCCGCGGGCGAGGCTGACGAGGCAGCATCGGACGCCATCTATAAGCCCGGCGAGAACGTCATCTACCAGCCCGGTTCGAACGAGGTCAGCGCCACCGACGACGCCGGCGAGCGTCCGCAGGAACGCTGACAGGAGCAGCCCCCAGTGGCATCATCTGCACAAAACACAAGTTCATTCAGGCCCGGGCGGACGCTGATCGGTTTCGCGATCGTCGTCGTAATGCTTTTCGCCCTGATGGCGGTCACCGGCACCTGGACGCCGCGGCTCGGTCTGGACCTGCGAGGCGGCACCACGATCACGTTGACCGCCCGGACCAGCGACGGCAGTACCGTTCCCCGGGAAAACCTGGAGACGGCACGCACCATCATCCAGAACCGCGTCGACTCACTCGGCGTCGGCGAGTCATCGGTGACGATCCAGGGCAACGACAAGATCGAAGTCGCTGTGCCCAACACGAGCAGCGACGAACTGGTCGAACTCGTGGGCGCCACCGCGAAGCTGGCCTTCCGCCCGGTGATCGCCTCCCAGCAGATCCAGCAACCCGACACGTCCACGGCTGAGCCGTCCACTGCTGCCACCCCGAGCGGTGAGATCAGCGCGGACGAGTCCGGGTCGGCCAGCCCGAGCAGTGCCCAGTCGTCCGCGTCTTCGACCACCACCGAGCCCAGTTCCGCTCCAGCCAGTAGCGCTCAGCGCCGCCCGATGCCCCAGTTGCCCACCGAGCCTCCGGCATCGAGCACTCCGCGCCCGACCGTGCCGGGCGATCAGCCGCTCACCCTCGATGAGGAGTTGAACTACAGCCCGACCCAGCAGGACGCAGAGGACTTCGCCGCGTTCCAGTGCGGCGACGAGTTCCCGGATGTCTCCGATCAGCCTCTGATCGCCTGCGATCAGACGGGCACCTATAAGTACTTCCTCGGCCCTGTCATCCTGAGTGGCGAGCACGTCACCGACGCGACTGCGGGCATCCCGCAGGGTGAGGTCAGCTGGATCGTCTCACTGACATTTGACGATGAGGGCTCGGCGACCTTCGCGGACGCCACCGAGGGGCTGTCTGCCAAGTCCGCGCCGCAGAATCAGTTCGCGATCGTGCTCGACCGCGAGGTGATCTCGGCGCCGAGCGTCAGCGAGCGGATCACCGGCGGCAAGGCGAGCATCTCGGGCACCGGCATCACCGAAACCACGGCCAAGTCGCTGGCCACCACGCTTCGCTACGGCTCGCTGCCGGTGGATCTGGAAACCAGCTCCGTCGACACGGTCTCGCCGGTGCTGGGCGGAAACCAGATGACCGCGGGCATCATCGCCGGCATCATCGGCCTGTGCCTGGTCATTGCCTATAGTCTGATCTACTATCGCGGGCTGACGATCGTTGTCGCCGGCTCTCTGTTGGCCGCCGCGACTGTCACCTACGCGGTGATGGTGCTGCTCGGCTCGGCGGTCGGATTCGCGCTGAACCTACCCGGTATCGCGGGCGCGATCGTGGCTATCGGTGTGACAGCGGACTCGTTCATCGTCTACTTCGAACGAATACGTGACGAGATTCGCGAGGGACATAGCCTGCGCCATTCCATCCAGTCCGGTTGGCACAAGGCACGGGGGACCATCCTGATGGCCGATGGGGTTCAGCTGCTGGCCGCCGTGGTGCTCTATTTCCTGGCGATCGGCAGTGTGAAAGGCTTCGCCTTCACCTTGGGCGTTACGACCGCGATCGATCTGCTGCTGGTGATCTTCTTCACCCACCCGTTGATGACCCTGCTCGGCCGGACGAAGTTCTTCGGCGAGGGCCACAAGAATTCCGGTTTGGATCCCGAGCATCTGGGCGTCAGCCGCGCGTCCCTGTTGGGACGCCGCGGTTCGGTCCGGAAGCGAACCAAAGCCGACGTCACCGGCAAACCCGGCGCCAGCAAGAAAGCCGAGGAGGCCAGCCATGAGTGAGACCAAGGTGGCCCCGCCGGCCAAGAAGATGACATTCGCGCACCGGCTGTACACCGGTGATTTCCAGTTCGATTTCATGGCGCAGCGCCGTCGGTGGTACACCATCAGCGCCGTGCTGCTGTTGATCTCGGTGCTGGCGGTCTCGGTTCGTGGCCTGAACCTGGGCATCGACTTCGTGGGCGGCTCGGTCTTCCAGGCACCCGTGCACGTCACGTCGTCCACGGTCGATGATTTCGCCGCTGCCGTCAACAACACCGGAGTGGCCGATCTCGACCTGCAGGTGAACACGGTCGGCGATTCGACAGTGCGGATCCAGACTCGCAGCCTCGACACCGAAACCGTCATCACGGTGCGAGAGGCGATCGCCGAACAGGCCGGCGTTTCCTCCGACGATGTCGCGTACTCGTTGATCGGCCCCTCCTGGGGTAAACAGATCACCCAACAGGCACTGGTGGCGCTGGTCGTCTTCCTGGTGCTGGTGGGTATCTTGATCTGGGCGTACTTCCGGGAATGGAAGATGTCGGCCTCGGCGCTGATAGCGCTGCTGCACGACCTGGTCGTAACGGTGGGCCTCTACGCCCTCGCCGGTTTCACGGTGACCCCTGCGACCGTTATCGCGGTGCTCACCATTCTGGGCTACTCGCTGTACGACACGGTGGTGGTCTTCGACATGGTCCGTGAACAGACCAAAGATCTGAAGCACCAGTCGCGGACCTACACCGAAGCAGCCAATGCGGCGGTCAACCAGGTGCTCGTCCGGTCGATCAACACCACGATCATCGCGGTGCTGCCTGTTCTGGCAATCCTGATTGCCGGGCTGGTTGTGCTGGGTGGCGAAGGCCCGCTGGCCGACCTCGGCCTGGCCATGCTGATCGGCATGATTTCGGGTGCCTACTCGTCGATCTTCCTGGCCGCTCCGATGCTCGCCCAATTGCGCGAGCGGGAGCCGGCGATGATCAAGCATCGCGCCGCCCTGGAGAAGGCCAAGCGACGCGGTAGGGCCAAGGTCGTGGCCTCGGTCGCGACCACCGACGACAAGGTGAGTGCCGCCGGCGTACCGCTGACGGCACTACCGGCCGACGGTGCGCTCGAGTTCGCCACCTCGGGCGACGACGACGCCGATTCTGCGCAGCCGGGTGAGTCCACGGACACCGACGGCAGCGGCATCACAGAGCCGAAGGCCCGGGTTCAGCCGTCCAAGAGGTCTCGTTCGTCGAGGAAGAAGTGAGATGACCGATCAGCGAGTGATTCGTGCGGCCAATCTGATTCGCACTGTGCTGGACTTTCCGAAGCCCGGCATCAGATTCCGCGACATCACTCCGTTGCTGGGCGATGTCGAGGCCTTCGGCGATGTCATCGATGTGATGGCCGAGCATGCCCCCTGTGACGCGAGCGTGGTCTGTGGGGTGGAGTCGCGTGGCTTCATCTTCGGTACCCCGCTCGCGCTTCGGCTGGGGGTAGGCTTCGTCCCCATCCGTAAGCCGGGCAAGCTGCCCGGCGCGGTCGTGGAGGAGAGCTTCGACCTGGAGTACGGCTCGACGACACTGGCCGTTCACACAGACGCCCTGCTGCCTGACGACAACGTGCTGCTGGTGGACGACCTGCTCGCCACCGGTGGGACGCTGCAGGCATCCAAGCGGCTGGTGGAGCGGTTGGGTGCCAGCGTTGCGCAGATTCAGGTGGTGTTGGAGCTGGTCGGACAGCCCGGACGCGAGACCCTGATCAACGATGGGGTGGACGACATCTATGCGCTGATCGGTATCGAGGACTAAGGGCCCCTCCTAAGCCGCGAATACCCGGCGTTCTGCACAGGGAATACACTCAGGTAAAACGTGTGAGCGGAAGGGGGAGGCGATGTCGCAAGATAGCGTCTACGGTCCCTACGGTAGTGGCCAGGGAACCCCTGGAGCCCCCCATTCGAGCACTCTGGAGCGCGTCTCCAGCGGGCCGGAACAACCCCGGCTGCGCATGCGCCAGCGGTTGGCCTGGTTCGGCGCGGCCAATCGTCCGCCGCAGTCAGCGGTGCTGGACCCGCTCTTCTCGGTGGTACGAGCCAATCATCCCAAGGCCGATCTCGATCAGCTGGAACGCGCCTATCACACCGCCGAGCACTATCACCGCGGTCAGCAGCGCAAGAGCGGCGAGCCCTACATCACTCATCCACTCGCGGTGGCGACGATCCTCGCCGAGTTGGGTATGACCGAGTCGACGCTGTGCGCGGCATTGCTGCATGACACCGTTGAGGACACCAGCTACACCCTTGAGCAGCTGAGGGCCGACTTCGGCGACGAGATCGCCCAGCTGGTCGACGGGGTCACCAAGCTCGACAAGCTGACCTATGGCGAGTCGGCTAAGGCCGAGACCATCCGCAAGTTGGTGGTGGCCACCGCGCGTGATGTCCGGGTGCTGGTCATCAAGCTCGCCGACCGGCTGCACAACATGCGCACGCTCAGCTATCTGCGTCCCGACAAGCAGCAACGCATCGCTAAGGACACTCTGGAGATCTTCGCGCCGCTGGCTCACCGCTTGGGCATGAACGCCATCAAGTGGGAGCTGGAGGATCTGTCATTCGCGACCCTGCAACCGAAGGTCTATGACGAGATCGTCCGGATGGTCGCCGAGGCGGCGCCGCAGCGCGAACGTCAGCTGCGCGAGGTCATCGATCAGGCACAGAAGGACCTGGCGGATGCCGGGATCAAGGCGACGGTCTACGGACGCCCGAAGCACTATTACTCGATCTATCAAAAGATGGTGGTGCGGGGCCGGGATTTCTCGGACATCTACGATCTGGTCGGGCTGCGGGTACTCGTCGACTCCGCCCGCGACTGTTATGGCGCTCTCGGTGTGCTGCATACGCGCTGGAATCCGCTGCCTGGGCGGTTCAAGGACTACATCGCGATGCCGAAGTACAACATGTACCAGTCCCTGCACACGACGGTGCTAGGGCCCGGCAATCAGCCTGTCGAGTTTCAGATCCGTACCAATGAGATGCACCGGCGGGCCGAGTATGGCGTCGCCGCCCACTGGAAGTACAAGGAAGAAGCCGGCTCGAAGGGCAAGAACGGGCTCGACACCGATCCCGGCGGCTCTCAGCTGAACTGGGTCCAGCAGATCAACGAGTGGCAGCGTGAGACCGATGATCCGGGGGAGTTCCTCGAATCGTTGCGTTTCGAACTCAACACCACCGAGGTCTACGTCTTCACTCCCAAGGGCGATGTCATCGCGCTACCCAAGAACGCCACCCCGGTCGATCTTGCCTACGCCATTCACTCCCAGATCGGCGACCGATGTATCGGCGCGAGGGTCAACGGACGCCTGGTTCCGCTCAGCAGCAAATTGAGCAATGGCGACATCTGCGAAATCCTGGTCTCTCGAGCCGAAGACGCCGGCCCCAGCCGCGACTGGCTGAGTTTCGTGGCCAGCCCACGGGCGACCTCCAAGATCAGGCAGCATTTCACCCGGGAGCGCCGTGAAGAAGCAATCGAGAACGGCAAGGACCAGCTGGCCCGTCAGCTACGCAAGTCGGGGCTGCCCATCCAGCGGCTGCTGACCGTCGAGCACCTGACCGCAGTGGCCGACAGCTATCGCTTGCAGAGCGTGGACGCGCTCTATGCCGCGATCGGCGAGGGCAATGTCGGATCCCAGGGCGTTGTCCAGCGCCTGGTGGAGACCGAGGGCGGCCTGGAGGCCGCCGTCGATGAAGGATCAGAGGACCAACGCATCGCGGCTCCGCGGCGTCGCTCCACCGGAAAGAACGATGCGGGCGTGATCGTCGAGGGCCAGCCTGATATGTGGGTGAAACTGGCCAAATGCTGCACTCCATTGCCCGGTGACGCCATCATCGGTTTCGTCACGCGCGAGAACGGCGTCTCGGTGCACCGTCGCGACTGCACGAACGCCACGAACCTGCTCTCCCAGCCCGAACGGATCGTCCAGGTCGAGTGGGCGGCCTCCGGCGGCATCGGATATCTCGTGGCCGTGCAGGTCGAAGCGCTCGATCGAACCGGACTGCTGTCGGAACTGACCAAGGCGCTCAGCGACCAAGGCATCTCGATCACCTCGGCGCTGGTCAGCACCACGAAGGACCGGCTGGCGAAGGTACGGCTCACCTTCGAGTGCAGCGACCCGCAGTATCTCGATCACGTGACCAACCAGCTGCGCCGGATCTCCGGCGTCTATGACGTCTTCCGGGTGAGCCAGGGCGGCTGACTGTCGGTTTGCGCCGCCTGTGCTTCGGGTGAACCGTCAGTGACCTGAGAATTCGTCCAAGGCCTTGTTGGCTTGGTCTAGCCACTCCGTGTAGGTCTTGATGGACTCGCGGGTCTTCTGTGCCTTCTTCGAATCGCCACGAGCCTCGGCATCGTCTGCCTGCTTGGCAAGCTTCTCGATCTGGGCGCTGAACATCTCGACCGTGTCGGCGGCGCGCTTGCGGGCCTCCGGGTCGGTGCGTCGCCACTCGTCGTCCTCCGCTGTCTTGATGGCGTTTTCCATTGCCCTAAGACGGTTCTCGAGGGGGCGAATGGAATCGCGGGGCACCTTGCCGTACTGGTTGTACTGAGCGAGGAAGCCGCGGAATGCCTCGCGGGCGGCCTTGACGTCGTTGACCGGAAGGATGGCTGCCTCGGCCTGATCCAGCAACCCCTGCTTGGCGGTGAGGTTCTCGCTGAACTCGTCGTCCTCTGCGCTGAAAGCGGCCGAACGGGCGTCGAAGAACTGGTCCTGCAATCCGCGGAACTCTGCCCACAGCGTGTCATCGACCTCGCGCGCGGCGCCGCCGGCGGCCTTCCACTGGGTCATCAATTGACGGAACTCCGCAGCGGTGCCCGCCCAATCGGTGGAACCGGCGATCTCGCGGGAGCGCCCGATGATGGCCTCTTTGGCCTTGCGGGCAGCGTCGCGACGCTCATTTTCGTTGGCGAATTGCGCCTTGCGACGCCGAGTGTAGGTGGTGCGTGCACTGCTGAACCGATGCCAAAGCTCATCGTCGGTGGCTCGGTCGATGCGCGGGAGCGCCTTCCAGTCGTCCAACAAGGCCCGGAACTTGTTGACCCCGCCGCGCCAGTCATTGCCGGCAGCGAGCTTCTCGGCCTGGTCGACCATGGCCTCCTTGGATGCCTTCGTCTCCTCGTTCTGCTGCACGCGCTGAGCCTTGCGGGCCTCCTGAGCAGCGGCGAGTTGAGGCGCCAGGCCATCGAGCCTGGCGGTCAGGCGCTCCAGGTCACCTACCGCATTCGCCTCGGTGATCGACGTCCGCAGACCGTTGACGGCTTTGCGGGCCTCCTCGGGCGACACGGTGCCCGATTCGATGCGTTTGGACAGCAGATTGACCTCGGTCTCGAGCGCCTCATAGCGGCGGACGAAGAACGTCAGCGCCTCTGCTGGATCGGTATCTGGGACTTGACCAACTCTTCGTTCACCCGCCGAACTTACGACGTAGACGGTGCCATCGGAATCGACGCGACCGAAACGAGCCGGCCCTGCACTTTCACTCATGGGTCCATCTTGCCCGATAGGCTTCAAAATGTGTTCATCGTGCCAATCGTTACCGGTCCCTGGCAGACAAACTGCTATGTGATAGCTGTCGGTGACCCGCAGACATCTGGAACCAGGCCGGCTGTGATCATCGATCCCGGCGCTCAGGCCGAACTCAAGGTGCGCCAGGTGCTGAACGAGCACGGGCTGCACCCCGAAGGCATCATCTGCAGCCATGGCCATTTCGATCATGTCGCCGATGCCGCCTCGCTGGCCAACGACTTCGCCGTGCCGGTCTGGCTGCATCCCGACGATCGTCCGATGCTCACCGAACCGGTCCTCGGCTTCGGACCCGGCAGCGAACCGATTATCGAGCAGCTCGCGGGCACGACGGTGCTGCCGGCGCCCCACGATCTGCGCGAACTAGCAGACGGCGGTCGGCTCAGCCTGGCCGGAGTCGACTTCGAGGTGATCCACGCTCCCGGACACACCCCGGGCTGCGTGGTGCTGCGCACCCACACCGCAGATCAGACGCTGCTGTTCAGCGGCGACGTGCTCTTCGCCGGCAGTATCGGACGCGTCGATTTGCCGGGCGGATCGATGGCTCAGATGAATGAGTCGCTGCGTAAACTGCGCGCGCTGATCGATGCCGGAACGGGTATTCTTCCGGGGCATGGTCCCACCACGACGATGGCTCGTGAGTTGGCCACCAACCCGTACCTGTCCAAGGAGGCTCTCGCCTGATGGCCCGACCCAAGCCGCTTTCCGGCTTCCCGGAATTCCTGCCCGCCCAGCGCATGATCGAGCAGACAGTCATCGATCTGGTCCGCGAGACCTTCGAGTTGCACGGATTCGCCGGCATCGAGACGCGTGCGGTCGAAACGATGGAGTCGCTCACCCGCAAGGGTGAGATCACCAAGGAGGTCTACGTCGTGCGCCGGTTGCACGCGGAGCCCGGTGATGCCGGCGACGACCTCGGGCTGCACTTCGATCTCACCGTGCCGCTGGCTCGCTACGTGCTGGAGAACTCCGGACACCTGCAGTTTCCCTTCCGCCGCTACCAGATTCAGAAAGTCTGGCGAGGTGAGCGTCCGCAGGAGGGCCGCTATCGGGAGTTCGCGCAGGCCGACATCGACATCATCGGCGAGAACACGCTGGCCGATCACCATGACATTGAGGCACCGCTGGTCATGCTCGAGGCGTTGGAGAATCTGCACGACCGCCTCGGCCTGCCGCCGGTGCGCATGCACGTCAACAACCGCAAGCTGTCCGAGGGCTTCTACCGCGGTCTCGGCATCGAGGACACCGCAGCGGTGCTGCAGCGGGTCGACAAGTTCGACAAGATCGGTCCGGCCGCGGTGACTGAGCTGCTGACCGGAGAGTTGGGATTGCCGGACGAGGTGGCCGCCAAATGCGTCCGACTGGCGACGGTATGCACCACCGACGATTCGTTCGCAGACCGCGTCGCAGAACTCGGCGTACGCTCCGAGATGCTGGACGAAGGGCTGGAAGCGTTGACGAATGTCATCAACGCGGCCCGCGCTCAGGTGCCGGGTCGGATGGTGGCCGATCTGAAGATCGCTCGCGGGCTGGACTACTACACCGGGACCGTCTACGAAACCGAGCTGGTCGGTCACGAACATCTCGGTTCGATCAGCTCTGGCGGACGCTACGACTCATTGGCCACCGACGGCAAGCGCACATATCCGGGTGTCGGTATTTCGCTGGGACTGACGAGATTGCTGGTGCCATTGCTCGCCAAGGGCGAGTTAACTGCATCGCGAAGCGTGCCGAGCTGCGTGGTCGTTGCGGTGGACGCCGAAGAAACCCGTTCGACCGCGATGCAGGTGGCGGCGATACTGCGCGGCCGGGGGATCGCCTGCGAGGTGGCGCCGAAGGCCGATAAGTACGGCAAACAGATCCGCTACGCCGATCGACGGGGCATCCCCTATGTCTGGTTCGGCGGGATCGATGGTGAGGTCAAAGACATCCGGTCCGGTGAGCAGACGATGGCCGATGCGGCCGCTTGGCTACCCCCGCAAGCCGATCGTCGGCCCCGGGTGATCGCGGTCGGCGACTAGCGAACCCCGGGTTGGTCCCCGGAGCCCGACCTCTAACCCCCTAACCGGGGACTGGGGGTTTCGGGATCACCCCCGATGTTGCTGGGTCAGATCAAGCGCAGAGTGTTGCTTGAGCTTCCACTCATCAAATCGACCCACCAAGGTCCCCGGGGAAAGGCAAGAATCGTGGCTGATGACATTTTGTCGAACAACGAGGTTGAGATCGAAGACGTCGAGGTTGAGGACTCCTTCAACAAGTCGCTCGATGTCGAGGATTCGTTCAACACCGATATCGAGGATTCGTTCAATACCGACGTCGAGACCGAGGTCGAGGTAGAGGTAGAAGACTCGTTCAACACCGTGGCCTCCAACAACGAGGTCGAGATCGAAGACTCGCTCAACACCGATATCGATGTCGAGGTCGAGGACTCCTTCAACGAAGGCTCGAACAACGAGGTCGAGGATTCGTTCAACACCGGATCCAACAACGAGGCCGAGGATTCGTTCAACACCGAGATCGAGACCGAGATTGACGATTCGTTCAACAACGTGGCCTCCAACAATGAGGTCGACGAATCCTTCAACACCGAGATCGAGACGGAGATCGAGGACTCCTTCAATACCGAGATCGAGACCGAGATCGAGGACTCCTTCAACACAGACGTCGAGATCGAAGACTCCTTCAACGACGTGAACTCCAATAACGACGTCGAGATCGAGGACTCCTTCAACCTCGATTCCGAGATCGAAGACTCGCTCAACACGGACTCGAACAACGAGGATTCTTACAACACCGACTCGAACAACGAGGACTCCTTTAACACCGACTCGAACAACGAGGACTCGTACAACACCGAGGTCGAGGTCGAGATCGAAGACTCCTTCAATACCGGCTCCAACAACGAGGACTCCTTCAACACCGAGATCGAGGACTCCTACAACGATGTCAACTCGAACAACGAGTTCGAGGACTCCTTCAACACGAACGTCGAGGTCGAGGTCGAGGATTCGTTCAACGACAATTCCGACAACTCGATCCGTAATCAGGACTCGTTCAACATCACCAGCTCGTTCAACACCCAGACCCTCAACGATTACTCATCGACGGTCGGCGTACGTCAATACAACGCCGGCTTCGACAATCTGAACCTCGGTGGCCTGACGGCGGCGCCGGCAGGTCTGAGCGGACTGGCCGGCAAGGGCGGCAGCGGCGGCAAGACCGATATCGACAGCGAGGTCAACGTCAATGTCGATGCCCGAGCGCTGAGCTTCGATCAGTCTGTCAACCAGGTCATCTCGAACGGCGACGGCAACATCGCTCAGGCATTCGGACAGAGCGCAAACATCGCATTCGGCGATGATTCGTTCGCGGCCGGCGGCAACATCACGATCGACAACTCGGAGTTCGTGATCAAGGCCGACGACATCAACATCGGCAACACCGACATCAATGCCAGGATCAACGACTCGTTCAATGATTTCTCGCAGCAGTACAACCTTGACCTGAACATCGACGATTCGTTCAACGAGCTGTCGACAAACGTGGATGTCGATATCGAAGACTCGTTCACGATCGATGACTCGTTCACGATCGACGACTCCTTCACAAGCGAGATCGATGCCACCTACGACAACAGTTTCGAATGGGTGAACAACGGCAATATCTTCAGCCCAGGCTCCGGTGCAACCGGCGGCGAGGGTGAGATCGACCTCTGATCTTGCACGACCAACAGCACCGCAAGCCCGGCCTCC
>NZ_JAVTWX010000072.1:28711-38011 GCF_032229645.1 Brooklawnia sp. | reverse complement strand
AAAGCACCGAGCGCGAGGAGCGAAGATGACCAACCAGGCCGAGTCGGCTCGCCCAGCAGCCGGCAAACCGGACGAGGTACCGCGCCGCGCCGTGCCCGAACCGCCCAAGCACACCGCGAAAGCCGGCAAGCCTCAGCAAGACCCGCTGCCGGCGCGTCCTGAACTGCTCAGGCTCGTTGAGCAGACAGGCCAATTCGCGACCGTCACGGGGCGAAGCGATTTGGTGCAGCGTCTGGTGCAGACACGCGCGCGCCTGCAGGACCCGAACGTGCGGGTGGTCGTGGTCGGAGAGTTCAAGCAAGGCAAGAGCAAACTCATCAACGCGCTGGTCAACGCACCGGTCTGCCCGATAGACGACGACATCGCCACCAGTGTTCCCACAGCGGTCGGCTACGGCGAGCAACCGGCTGCCTGGGTGGTCACCCGCACCGAGGAAGCGGAGCAGGACCAGGCCAAGATCATCAGGCAGACCGTCCAGATCGACCAGCTGGCCGACTACGTGTCGGAGAAGGGAAATCCGGGCAACGAGCGCCACATCGTGACGGCGGAGGTCTCGCTGCCACGCGAGCTGCTGCGAGGTGGCCTGCGGCTGGTGGACTCACCCGGGGTGGGCTCATTGGACTCCACCAAGGCCTTGGCGACTCTCTCGGCGTTGTCGTCCGCGGATGCCGTGCTGTTGGTCTCGGACGCTTCCCAGGAGTACACCGAGCCCGAGGTGCAGCTACTGAGGCATGCACTGCGGATCTGCCCGAATGTCGCGGCGGTACTTGCCAAGACCGATCTCTATCCGCAGTGGCGGACCATCGAACGTATCGATCGAGGCCACCTCCAGCAGATCGGCGACCTGCCGATTTTCGCGGTGTCCAGTGACCTCCGGCTGCTCGCCGCGACCCAGCAGGACCGCGAATTGAACAGCGAGTCCGGATTCCCCGCTCTCGTCTCGCATCTGCGTCGTGGCGTGGTCGAGCACGCCGAGGTCCTCAGCACTCGTAGCGCGGTGCACGACATGAGCTTCGCCATGGAGCAGATGACCATCTCGGTGCGAACCGAGCTCAGTGCGATCATGCACCCGCAGGACACTCCTCGGCTCATCGCCGAGCTGGAAAACGCCAGAGCCAAGGCCGAAGAGTTCCGCAGCGTGACGTCCCGCTGGCAGGTTGCGCTGGCCGACGGCATTGCAGACCTCATCTCCGACATGGAACACGACTTGCGAGATCGGCTGCGGCGCGTCCAACGGGAGGCGGAACAGGCGATCGACGAGGGTGATCCGGGCCCCATCTGGGATCAGATCACCGAGTGGATCGATCAGCGGGTGGCGTCGGCGATCTCTGAGACCTTCGTGTGGACCGAGGAACGCTCCAAGTGGCTGACCGAAGAGATCGGCGAACTCTTCCTCGCCGAGGAGCGCGAGCTTCCGGTGATCGAGGTGGCCGCGATTGACGGCCTTCTCGATCCAGTGGACGAGCTCCCCGAATTCGACCCTGGGCAGCTCAGCGCCACCGAGAAGATCTACATCGGAGTTCGTGGCTCCTACGGCGGGGTGCTGATGGTGGGTCTGGCCACCGGATTGATCGGACTGAGCCTCATCAACCCGCTGTCGTTGCTGGCCGGTGTGTTGGTCGGTCGCCGGGCCTATCGTGAGGACATGGGCAATCGGCTGATGCGACGCCGGTTCGAGGCGAAGAACATCGTCCGCCGCTACATCGACGAGGTGACCTTCCAGGTGGCCAAGCAGCTGAAGGACCGGCTACGGGTCGTCCAACGCACCGCACGCGACCACTTCACGGCCATCGCCGACGAAATGCACCGCTCGCTCACAGACTCGGTGATGGCGGCCAAGCAGGCGGCCGGCTCCTACAGCGACGAGCAGGACAAGCGGGTGGCTCTCCTGCAGACACGGCTTCGGCAACTGGATCAGCTGCGATCGGGCCTGCCTGCGTTGCAGGCGCTACCGGCGGCCCGTGTTCAGCAGGAGGTGACACGGTGAGCGAGGACGAACTCGCCGACACCGTTGCGCTGATCGGAACCGCCCGCGGGATCTATGCCCGCGACAAGAGGGCGCTGGCGGTGCTTGATGCCCTGGAGCGAAGGCTCACCGACCCGCTACGCTTGGCCATCGCAGGCATCGTCAAGGCTGGCAAGTCGACGCTGTTGAACGCGATCCTGGGCGAACAGATCGCGCCCACCGACGCCGGCGAATGCACCAAGACCGTCACCTGGTACCGGTACTCGCAAACGCCGTCGATCACAGTGCATCTTCACGATGGTCCGGCCCGACGGCTGCCGGTGCGCCGTGAAAGGGGCATGCTGGCGATCGATCTGGGCGAGCTGTCGGCCGATGACGTCGAGCACATCGACATCTCCTGGCCGGCGCCTGCACTGAAGTCGCTGATCCTGATCGATACACCGGGCATCGCGTCGATCTCGCAGAACATCTCGGCGCGTTCACTCGACTTCTTGACGCCCAACGACGCCCCATCCGAGGCGGACGCCATTGTCTACCTGCTGCGCCATCTGCATCCCTCGGATCTGGGGTTCCTGGAGGCGTTCCGCGACACCGCGGCCGGTGCATCGCAGACCGTCAATGCCGTGACCGTGCTTTCCCGGGCCGACGAGATCGGCTCGGGACGCATCGACTCGCTGCTCTCGGCGGGCAAGGTCGCGCTGCGCTATGAACGTGACGGAGAGTTGGCCTCGCTGGCTTTGGGTGTGGTGCCGGTGGCCGGACTGCTCGCCGAAGGCGCCCGGACGCTGCGCGAGACCGAGTTCATGGCCTTCCGTGAACTGGCCGCGCTTGACAGACCCGTGCGGGAGCGGCTGCTCGTCTCAGCCGACCGCTTCGTCCGGCCGGCAGCAGGGCTGCGGCTGGGAGAACGAGAGCGCAAGGATCTGCTGGCACGGTTCGGTCTATTCGGTGTGCGGCTGGCGACATCGTTGATCAGGGCCGGCGCCGACGACTCCACCCGGCTGGCCACTCAACTCGTCCAGCACAGCGGACTGGTCGAATTGGAGGAGTTCGTGCAACTGCACTTCCAGTCCCGGGCTGCGACCTTGAAAACCAGGGGAGTCATTGACCGCCTCGAGCACTTGGTGAGCGAGCGGCCGCGCAGTGGTACCCAGCCGATAGCTGCGGGAATCGAACAGATCCGCGCCAATGCCCACGGTCTGCGTGAGCTCACGCTGCTGTCCTCGGCACGGGTCACCGGGCTTGGGTTGTCCCCTGGCGAGACGGACGCAGCCGTCCGGATCACCGGTGGAAGTGGACTGGACGCGGCGACCAGACTTGGGATGCCGCTCGACGCGACCACCCAGGAACTCCGTGCGAAGGCCTTGACGGAGATCGATCTGTGGCGAAGCGCAGGGCAGTCGCCGATGCTCAACCGCCGGGGCGCGGATGTCAGCCGTGTTGTGATTCGCAGCTTGGAAACGATCGCGTCAGATCTCGGGCCCAGCAGAGCCCGGGAAGATCTTACGCACGTCGCGACGGCGGGCTGACCAAGCCATGGCACCGGGTAGGTTGCTCAGCAGCAGAGCCAAGATCACCGAGACGAGTTGACCTGCCAGTAGCTGCTGCAATTGTTCGCCGTGTTCGCCTCCGGTCACCAGTTCGCGGCCGAGCCCGAAGAACAGCGCCTGGAACAGGAGTGTCAAGAACTGCCACCAGCGCACCCCCGGTTTACGGTTCATGAACGATATGAGCAACGTGATCTGGACAAGCAACAATGCCAGCATCCCGGCGAAGACCGACCAGTAGACGATATCGGCAGCCTTGTCATAGGTCTCGTCCGGACGATCGGATTGCACACCACGGATCGTCTCGACGATGAGCGGCAGTTGATCCTCGCGCACCACGAAGTAGAAGACAACCGCGATCGCGCCCAGCAGGAAGCTGAGGACCCACATGAACTGGCAGGCCCGCACGCCAAGGGGTGGCGAGAGCTTCACCAGTACCGGAGGCGCGTTGGGGCTGAGCACAGGGGGACGCTCCGGCCTGGGCTGCGTCGGTTTCGCGGTACGGATCCGCGTAACGGCCGCAGCTGAGCCGGAGCTGTCCTGTTCGTTCTTGTCAACCATCGTCACGACGATATCTGCTACTGATCGCCGAGTCCGTCGATGTCGTAGCCCGCCGGGTCATAGAGCACGGTGCCGGAGTCCTCGTACTCGGTTGCCAGCGATCCCGCATCCGGGTCGGCAGGAGCCAGCACATCGGCGATCGGTGCGGAGGCATCGTCCGGCAGCGGGGCCACAGCGGACAAGACATCGTCGCTGACAGCTGCGGCATCGCCGAGGGCGTCTGGCGGTGGCAGCTGGTCGACGGGGTTGACCACGACATCAACCTGGGTGGTGGTCGATGCATCGTTGAACGAATCGGAGATCTCGTTTGTGATATCTGTATTGCCGATAGCGACATCGCCGGTCGTGATCGTGGTCTCCGACTCATCGATGACGACGTTCTGACCGGCTGCAATCGAGCCGTCACCGCTGGCCACGTTGGCTTCCTGGTCAAAGATCTGGGTGACATCACCATTGGCCCAGATGTTCTGATTGACCGACTGGTCGATGATCGTGCTGCGAGCGTCGATCGCGAAGTTGTTGGTCACATTCGTGATCTCTTCAACGACCGTGTTCGACGACTGTTGCACCGACGGAGCAGGATGGTAGGCCGGAGCAGATTGCTGAGGACCCGGGTAGTTGGGGGCCATCGGCGCGCTTTGCGACACAACGGGCCGTTGCACCACGTCGGGCCGATCGACGACGACCGGTACTACAGCGCGGACATCCGCGGCGCACAGACCCGATAGTCCTGCGTCGGACAGCATCTCCTCGGGTTCCGTGGCAAATTGCGCGGCCGCAGCTGGGTCGCGCAAGAGGCTCAGGATGAACTCGATGAGCGCATCGGCGATAGTGGCCAAAGCAGTGGTCATGTCGTGGCTCCTGTCTCATGGGTGAAGGTCAGTCTTGAGCGTATGACGTGGGTTAGCCCACCGCATGGGGGTTTGCCCCCATTGTGCGCAATGAGCGCTACGGGATCGACTGGTGACCTCATGGAGTCGCGCCGTCCGATCCGATGGTCAGGCGCAGTTTGGCGATCAGATCTGAGCGTGACGTCGCGTCCAGCCGTCGTCGGATACTGGCCACATGGTGTTCGACCGTGCGAGGCGAAATGTAGATGGCCTCGCCGATCTCGGCGTAGGTCTTGCCCGCGAGGACCAGCACCGCCACGTCGTGCTCCCGGTCGCTCAACTGCACGCCGCGATGAGCCGGAGCCGGCTTGGGCTGGGACTTTACGGTCGTTTGGCGGGTGACATCCGGTGGATGGAGTTCGCGAGCGCGCGCCATCAGCCGTGCTGCCGCCTTCCGATCGTCGGGCAGTCTGCCGGCGCCGTGCGCTGCCAGCCGTGCGCCATCCCAAGGCAGCCCGGCGGCCGCCAGGCCACCGGCCGCTTCTTCGACCGCGTCCACATCGATCCTGCCGCCGAGCACTGCCATCCACGCGGCGCCCGCCTGGGCCATCGCCGCCGCCACCGGGCTATGCGGTGCGGCAGCAACCAGGGCTTGGGCATAAGGCGCCAGCGATGCGGGCTTGTTCAGCAGGATCCCCTGCTGGATGCCAGCCCACCACAGATGACTCGCCCACAACGGAGGATCACCTAATTGCCGAGTGATCTCTAGACCTTTGGTTAAGTAAGGCGCCAGGGTTTGGGACTCACCGAGCCTTGCTCCCGCGTCGATCAGCGAACCGAGGGCGAGCAGCGAATACAGCGAACTGTGCGCGCTCCGCGCTAGCGTTCGAGCCCCCGCCCACGCGGCTTCGAGGTTGTGGATGTCGTCGAATCGTCTGGCCAACGTGATTCGCACCGTCTCAAGGAAGAGCCGGGTGCGCGTCGACCGGGCGGGGACGAGTTCGTCGGCTTCGGCCAGTGCATCGCGTGCCTGTTGTGGTTGCTCGCTGCGGATGGCCAAGTCAGCGCGCCAGCCGAGCAGCCGCGGTCGAGCGAGCGAGCCACCTTGTCCGCCGTCGATCGCGGCGTCGATGACCGACTTGGCGGTGGAAAGATCTCCGGACCCGATTGCTACAGCGGCCGCGACGATGGCAGGCAACTCGGCTATCGGGTCGGTGGTCCTCGATGCCGTATACAGCTCGGATGCCTGCACGAGGGTGCCGAGCGTGGTCGGCGGTGGCTGACGGTCGAGTGAATGGCGCAGCCCGCTGTCGAACAATTGCAGCGCCACCCCGAGGGTCGTGGTCGCCAGTTGACCAGGACGATTGGTCTGTAGCCGATCGGCCAAACCGGCACCGATGTGAGCCACCATCGCCCGGATCTGAGATTCGATACTGCTCGGGGGGCGCGCGAGATAGCTGTCGCTGCTGATCACAGACATATCCCGCTCGGCCCAGATCGCCGCCCTCAGATCGGTCGCCGCATCCGAGTCCGGATGGTCGCCGGCCAGTTCGGCCCGCTCGACGAAACCGGCTGCCAGATCAGGATCTCCGCTGGCCCAGGCGTCGGCCGCCTGCTGAAGCCATCCGCTCGGGTGGCCCTCATCGGGGCGCGGATCATCGCTGCCGGTGACCTGCGCCTTGAGCTTCGCCAGCCGGTGTGCGGGTGTGGCGGCCAGCACAGCCGCGCGGACGATGGGTACCGTCTCGCCATTGCGCAGCAGGAGGCCTTCCGCGTGACCCTGTGTGATCAAGGCGTCGATCGTGCTATTGGATCTGGGTTCGTCCAGCAGCACAGTTGCTGGTGCGTCGAAACTCACCAGTTCCACCAGTCGGCGAAGCCGCTCATCGGTGGTGCTGAGTTGCTGCGCGATCTCGTCTTCGAGCAACCGCCGCAACGGGGCATGATCCTGGTCACTGTCACAATCCCGTGGATCATGAAGGATCAGTGCACGAAGAACAAGCCAGCTGATGCCGCCGGTCATGGTCAGGATCTGCGCCAGGCAGGCGTCGTCGATCGCGCGTCCCCTGGCCTCCAGGCTCGCCAGTGCGTCCGCCCGCGACACGACACCCAGCACAACCGGGGGAGCTTCCCGTTGCAGCTGGCGCCAAATGGCTGTGAGGGCATCCGGGCGCGGCCATGGTCTGCTGGCAGCGATCAGGCTGGCCTCCGGATTCAAGCAGCGTGCGGCGACCTCGTCCAGTTGTTCAGGGCTGAGCTCCTGCAGATCGTCGATCACCAAGACATCGGAGGTGGCTACCGCTGAGATGCCGACGCCCCGTCGATACTCGGTGACGCCGATGTCCAGATCGGCGAGCATTCTGGAGATTTCGCGCAGCAGAGTGCTCTTGCCCGACCGAGCGGTGCCGATGACGAGGACGCGCGGGATCTGCGAGCCGACGACCATATCGATCACTTGCGCAACCTGACGAGCGCACGAGAACGCGGACGCGCGTTGAGCCTCGGTGGTCATGCTCAGATTCCAGATTCGGGTGGGGACGGGATGGACGGAGCGGTCTCGGTCGGTTCGGGATCGGTGGGCTCGGTCGGCGATTCAGCGGGTGGCGTGTCGACGGGAGGCTGTTGGGCCTCGGGCTCCGGTTCTTCCGGCCCAGGCTGGACGGGCGCGGCGGTGCGCGTGGTCGGATCCTCGTCGGATTCATCGACGATCTCGTCCTCAGGCAGGTTCGCGCCGGCGGTAGCGGCTGATCCGGATCTTGTTCCCGCGTCCGGCGGCGAGCCCGCGGTGCCAGTAGCGGATGCGGCCTCGGCAGGGCTCAACGCGGCGGGATCCGACAGATCGGCTGCTTCGTCCTCGGCGGGTGTGGACTGTCCGGGCCAAAAATCGGGACGCGACGAAGACGGTCCTGAACCGGACTGGTCTGCCGACCCAGACATCGCCGCCGAAGAACCGGTAAGCAGCAGGGTGACCAATGCGGCGGTGACGATCATCAGGCCGCCGCGCTTGCGGCGCCACCAGCCCGGCCTGCCGGCCGGCCGTCGCGACGGCTCGCCGTGCGGGACGTCGGCTTCGCCATCGGCCTCCGGCTCGTCAGGCAACGAAGCCATCGCTTGGGCGCGTTGCTCCGCCAACCCAAGCCCGCTGCGCGCTGCTCCGCACGCAGCGGAGAGCCGCGGATCGGCCTCGATGACGATCGGCCGGTCGAGCACCTCGGACAATCGCTGGGCGATGCGCGGGATCCTCGAGGAGCCTCCGATCAGGCAGATCGCCTGGAGCCGGTCGGCCTCGATACCGGCCCGTTCGAGCGTCTCGTCCAGGGCATCGATGCTTCGGTCGAGCGCCGGTTCGATCATCTGCTCGAACTCGGACCGAGTCAGACGCACCGATTTGTCGAGTGGAGGCACCACCACCGGAATGGTCACAGCCGTCTCGCTCGAGAGTTGCTCCTTGGCGAGGGTGCACGCATCTCGCAACCGCACCAGGCAACTAGATACCAGCGGATCTCGGGTGTCCATACCGGACGCCGCCAGACCGGAAACCCGCAGCACATGGCCGAAGACGAGATCGTCGAAATCGGCTCCGCCCAGACTGCTCAGGCCTCCCGGTGAGCCGAGCTGGGTGAGCCCGCCGTCGCGCTCCTTGCGCAATACGGTGCAGGTGAGCCCATCGCCACCCAAGTCGTAGACGGCGATCAGCTCTCCGGGACTCAGCGGCGACGACACTTCGTACTGTGCAATTGCCGCGTCCGGCAGCGCCATGAAGTCGAATCCGTCGACCCCCGATTGCGCCAGAGCGACGGCGATCAGGCCCAACCGGTACTCGCCCCAGTCGGCTGGATGTCCGATCGTCACGCCGCACGGTCGGGTTCCGAGCTGTTCGGTGCTGCGTTCGACCACCCAGGCGATCAGTTGCGCATAGACCTGAGCAGCGTCCAGGAGCCGCCCGCCCACCATCAACGGGACATCATCGCCGACTCGTTGCTGCAGGTCACGGATCGTTCGCTGTGGTTGTGCCGCGCTGTAGTGCTCGGCAGCATCGCCGAAAACCAGTTCGCCGGAGGAGTTGATGACCGCGATCGACGGCGCAGTACCTGCCGCGCCGAGCCCAACCTGCTCGACAACCACACCTTCGCTGCCGGTGTGGGCGGTGACCGCGGACACACAGCGTGAACCGACGGTGATGGCGAGATTGAACGACGTCATCGTTGCGGGCTCCTCCGCCTGGGTCATGAATGCATGAGACTAAGGGAAACCTTAGTTGATTGAGGTGGTGACTGGAGAAATAGCCTCCTGGACATCGGCGCAGGTCGTTCTACGGGTGGGGCTCATAGATGTTTCACAGCCGACGATACGCCCTCGACGGGTCTCTTGGGAGCCCTCGGTGCAACTCTCGGAC
>NZ_JAVTWX010000072.1:26814-28611 GCF_032229645.1 Brooklawnia sp. | reverse complement strand
CATCGTCCGCGCGGGCTAGACTATGCGGGTTCGGTCGCCGTTTTCACGGGCCACATGCGAGAGGAAGATATTAGTGATCCGCACCCACCAGGCAGGTACGCTGCTGCGATCCGCCATCGGCACGACTGTCAAGCTGGCCGGGTGGGTTGACGCCCGCCGCGATCACGGCGGTGTGGTCTTCATTGATCTCCGCGATGCGTCGGGCATCGTGCAGTGCGTGATTCGCGAAGAGCTAGTGGACCAGCTCGGTGCCCACCGGTTGCGCAACGAGTTCTGCATTGCGGTTACGGGCGTGGTCGAGGCCCGCTCGGCCGATACCGTGAACCCGGCCATGGCCACCGGCGAGGTCGAGGTCGTGGTCAGCGGGCTTGAGGTACTCAACCCGTCCGCACCGTTGCCGTTCCCGATCGACGAGCGTGTCAATGTCGGCGAGGACGCGCGGCTCAAGTACCGCTACCTTGATCTGCGCCGTCCGCGTCAGGCCGAGGCCATCCGATTGCGCTCGACTGTCACTCACACGATCCGCCAGGCCCTTGACTCGCTCGGATTCGTGGATATTGAGACCCCGACCCTGACCCGATCGACTCCCGAAGGCGCCCGGGACTTCCTGGTGCCGGCGAGACTGCGTCCGGGTTCGTGGTATGCGCTGCCGCAGAGCCCCCAGCTGTTCAAGCAGCTGCTGATGGTCGCTGGTATGGAGCACTACTACCAGATCGCCCGCTGCTACCGGGACGAGGACTTCCGGGCCGATCGGCAGCCGGAGTTCACCCAGCTCGATATCGAGATGAGCTTCGTTGATCAAGACGATGTCATCGCGATGTCCGAAGAGGTCATGTCGCAGGTCTGGAAGCTCATAGACGTCGAACTGCCGCGTCCGATGCAGCGCCTCAGCTGGCACGAGGCGATGGACAACTTCGGCTCGGACAAGCCCGATCTGCGGTTCGACCTGGTGATCCACGAGGTCACGCCGGTCTTCGCGGAGACCTCGTTCCGGGTCTTCCAGGCTCCGTACGTGGGCAGCGTCGTGATGCCCGGGGGGGCTTCGCTGCCGCGCCGCCAATTCGATGCCTGGCAGGAGTGGGCCAAGCAGCGTGGTGCTCGCGGTCTGGCTTACATCACGATCAACGAGGCCGGTGAACTGGCCGGTCCGGTCGCCAAGAACCTCTCGGACGCAGAGAAGGCCGCTATCGTCCCGGCCGCAGACGCCAAACCGGGCGATGCCATCTTCTTCGCTGCCGGCCAGCGGCAAACCTCTCAGGAGTTGCTCGGTGCGGCGCGCATCGAGATCGGTCGCCGTTGCGATCTGATCGACCCGGATGCCTGGGCGTTCTGCTGGGTTGTCGACGCGCCACTGTTCAAGTCCGCTGCATCGGCGACCGCCGAAGGTGATATCGCGGTGGGTCACGGACGCTGGACCGCTGTGCACCATGCGTTCACTTCTCCGAAGCCGGAGTCGATGGACAGCTTCGATACCGATCCGGGTTCGGCGTTGTCCTACGGCTACGACTTCGTCTGCAACGGCGTCGAGGTCGGCGGCGGTTCGATCCGTATTCACCGCCGCGACATCCAGGAGCGAGTCTTCAAGGTGATGGGGCTGAGCGAGGAGGAGGCTCAGGAGAAGTTCGGATTCTTGCTGGACGCCTTCCAGTTCGGGGCGCCGCCGCACGGCGGTGTCGCCTACGGCCTCGACCGGCTGGTCATGCTGCTCGGCGGCTTCGACTCCATCCGCGATGTCATCGCCTTCCCGAAGTCGGGTGGGGGCTACGACCCGCTCACCGATGCGCCCGCGCCGATCAC
>NZ_JAVTWX010000072.1:16339-26714 GCF_032229645.1 Brooklawnia sp. | reverse complement strand
TTCGGTGGCATGACCACCGCCGAGGGACGCATGATCCGTGATGGCGTGGTGCTGCGTTCCGACAATCTCGATAATCTGCCGCAGACCTCCATCGATTGGCTGCTCGACGATCTCGGCCTCAGCGACGTGGTCGATCTGCGCACCAACAGCGAGCGGGCCCGGGCAACGCGCTTTCCGTTCGACGGCCGCGTAGACGTGCATCGGCTGAGCCTCTATCCAGACGATGATCCCAATGACCCGATGCCCGCCTGGTTCGGTGAGTTGGCCGTGCTCGAGGACGGTGATCCCCCCGATACCGTGCACATCGTCGCCGGCCACTACCTCGGCTACTTCAGGACGCGGCCGGACAACATCGTTGCTGCGTTGCGCGCCGTTGCGGCCGCTCGGGGGGCGACCATCATCAACTGCGCCGCGGGCAAGGATCGCACCGGCACGGTCAGCGCCGTCCTCCTCTCGGCGGTTGGTGTGCCGAGGGCCCAGGTGCTGGCCGATTACGCGGCGAGCACCGAGCGGATCGAGGCGATTCTCGCCAAGCTCGGTTTCGGTGCGAGCGCCGGGTCGGGCGAGCACGACTCCGACGTGCAATCCCAGTCCACTCCGCCCGAGTTGATGGGCTTGGTCCTCAGCCGGGTCACCCGCGACTATGGTTCCGTCGGCGGGTGGCTGGAGGCCAGCGGCTGGACGCGAGCCGATCAGTCCGCGCTCGAGGCCAAGCTGTTCGGCTGATCACAGGGCGGGTCTGCGCGATGGAGTAGCGTCACTCGGGTGAGCGAGGATCTCTTCGGCAACATCACCCCGGACACGCGGCCGAGCGCGGGCGGGTCATTGAGCCAGGCCGATCATGCCAATCTGCCGCTGGCGGTGCGACTGCGTCCGCGCGGCATCGACGAGATCGTCGGGCAGCAGCATCTGCTGGCGCCCGGCTCACCATTGCGGCGCCTGGCCGAGGGAACCGGCGCCATGTCGGTCTTCTTGTGGGGGCCGCCCGGAGTGGGTAAGACGACCATCGCGGCGGTGGTTTCTCATCAGACCGGACGACGCTTCGTCGAGATCTCCGCGGTCACCTCCGGAGTCAAGGAGGTTCGAGCGCAACTGGAGACCGCCAAGAAAGAGCTCGCCCGCGGGGTCTCGACGGTGCTCTTCGTGGACGAGGTGCATCGCTTCAACAAGGCTCAGCAGGATGTTCTCTTGCCGGCGGTGGAGAACCGGCTCGTGACGCTGATCGCCGCCACCACGGAGAACCCGAGTTTCAGCGTCATCTCGCCGTTGCTCTCGCGCTCGCTGATTCTGACACTACGTCCGCTGACCGATGACGACCTGAACATCCTTGTGGATCGCGCGCTGAGCGACCCGCGGGGCCTCGAAGGCAAGTATCGGCTCGATCAGCAGGCGCGGACGGCGATGCTGTCGATGGCCGGTGGCGATGCCAGGCGCGTCCTCACCTATCTGGAAGAGGCTGCCCGCAGCGCCGATGCCAGAGCTACCGCGGCGATCGATCTTGAAATCGTCGAGCAGTCGGTCGACCGGGCGGCGGTTCGCTACGACGCCGACGGCGACCAGCACTATGACGTGATCAGCGCCTTCATCAAGTCCGTACGCGGATCCGATGTGGACGCCGCGTTGCACTGGCTGGCGCGGATGATCCAGGCGGGGGAGGACCCCCGGTTCATCGCGCGCCGCCTGATCGTGCTGGCCAGCGAGGACATCGGGATGGCTGCCCCAACGGTCTTGCAGACTTGCGTCGCAGCAGCCCAGGCGGTTCAGTTGATCGGCATGCCCGAGGCACGGATCAATCTGGCGCATGCCACGATTGCCGCGGCAGCCGCGCCGAAATCAAACGCCGTCGTGATGGCGATCGGTGCGGCGATCGCCGACGTGGAGGCGGGGCGGATCGGCAACGTTCCCCCTCATTTGCGCGACGCGCACTATTCGTCCGCGGGTGACTACGGCCACGGCGTGGGATACCGCTACGCCCACGACTATCCGCACGGCGTTGCCGCGCAACAGTATCTCCCGGACGAACTGGTCGGCAGGCGGTACTACCAGCCGACCTCGCACGGCAACGAGGCTCAGATCGCCGAGCGGCTGGACACGATCCGCGAATTACTGGCCCCCGAGGCGTAGCCGGTTGCCCTTGGCGGCGATCTTGTTCTGCTGCCGGGTCTTCTTCGAGACGCCGGCGGAGTTCTTCAGGCGCAGCATCGGTTCTCGCTCGGCGGGAAGGCCCTGCATCAGTTGCCTGCTACGCAGCACCTCCAGATCCAGATGCGCGCCGATGATAAGCGCCAGGTTGATCAGCCAGACCAGCCACAAGGCGATGATGGCGCCGGCCAGTGCACCGTAGGTGACGTCGTAGCTGCCGAAGTTGCTCGCGTAGAAGCTGAACCCGGCCACCGCGATCAGCGCCGTGAGCGTCGCCACGATCGCCCCGTAGCTGAGCGGGCGGAACCGCGGGAATCGTACATTCGGGCAGACGTAGTAGAGAACACTGATCAAGCCGATCACCAAGACGATGATCAGTGGCCAACGCAGCCACTGCCAGACCTGGACGACGCCGCCGAGATACTGGGAGTTGCCGGTCAGCCAGTCGGCGACCCGGCCGCTCAGCACCATGGCCAGCAGCAGCAGGGCCATACCGACCAGCAGCACTATGGTGATGCCGAACTGGGAGGCCTTGAGTTTGATGGGATTGCGTCCCTCAACGACTCCGTAGATGCGGTTCATCGCACGGCTGAAGGCGGCGACATACCCGCTGGCGGCCCACGCGGCGGTCAGAACACCGGCCGCCAGGCCGAATGTTGCACCGGACCTCGAGAAGAAGCCTTGGACGATGCCGACGACGGTCTGATTGAACGCCTGATCTGTGGACACTGAGCCGAGCAGTTCTGTCAACCAGGGGATCACCAGGTCCTCGATCCCGCTCAGCCTGAGCAGCGAGACCAGTGCCAACAGGGCCGGGAAGACGGCCAGCACGGTGTAATAGGTGAGGGTGGCGGCCATGTCGTTGCCCTTATTGCGGGAGAAACGCTGAAGGGTGGAAACGAAGGTGTATGTCCAGCCTGAGATGCTCATCGGGGGGTGCTTCGAGGCAGCACCGGCAGATCTGTCCAGGTTCGCGGGCGGCACAGTCATGTTCCGAATCTACGCGGTCAAGTGCTGCGCGCTAGGCTTAGGTGCTGGTCTGGCAGTAGGTACGCCAGCAGAGAAATCGCGAGTAAGGATGAGGGATGAAGGCAGCTGAGATCGGACGTCGTTACGTGGATTTCTTCGCCGCTCGTGGTCACACGATCGTGCCCAGTGCTTCTTTGCTGTACAACGATCCCACCCTGCTTTTTGTAAATGCAGGAATGGTGCCGTTCAAGGCGTATTTCATCGGTGCGGAGCCCTCGCCTTACAAGCGGGCCGTCAGCCTACAGAAATGCGTGCGCACCCTCGACATCGAGGACGTGGGCAAGACCACCCGGCACGGCACCTTCTTCCAGATGCTGGGCAACTTCAGCTTCGGCGACTATTTCAAGCGCGAGGCGATCGAGTGGGCCTGGGAGCTGGTCACCGGTTCCGTCGAGGACGGCTGCTTCGGCTTCGAGCCGGACAAGATCTGGGTCACCGTGCTCGGCGCCGGCCTGCACCCCGAGTATCCCGAGGGTGACATTGAGGCGAAGAACTACTGGAAGGCCGTCGGTGTTCCGGACGAGCGCATTCAGTCGCGTGGCCTCAAGGACAACTACTGGAACATGGGCATTCCCGGCCCTGGCGGTCCCTGCTCGGAGATCTACATCGATCGTGGTCCCGAGTTTGGTCCCGAAGGCGGTCCGAACGCCGATGAGGACCGTTACCTGGAGATCTGGAACCTGGTCTTCCAGCAGGAGGATCTCTCGGTGGTTCGAGCCAAGGACGACTTCGACATCGCCGGCCCGCTGCCCGGAAAGAACATCGATACCGGCGCCGGCCTGGAGCGCATCGCGCTTCTGATGCAGGGCGTGGACAACATGTACGAGACCGACGAGGTCTTCCCGGTGATCGCCCGGGCGTCCGAGCTGTCGGGCAAGAAGTACGGCACCGATCACGTCAATGACGTTCGGCTGCGCGTCATCGGCGACCATGTGCGCAGTTCGCTGATGCTGATGACCGACGGAGTGGCGCCCGGCAACGAGGCGCGCGGCTACGTGCTGCGCCGCCTGATGCGCCGCTCGATCCGTTCGATGCGGTTGCTCGGCTATGCCGCGCCGTCGGTCGTCGACCTGCTCGACGTGAGTCGCAATGTGATGCACACCTCCTATCCCGACATCGACGACCAGTGGGAGCGCATTCGGGAGATCGCTTCAGCGGAGGAAGAGTCGTTCGGCCACACTCTGAACTCGGGCACGGCGCTGTTCGACCTGGCAGCCCAGCAGGTGCGTTCGTCCGGCGGCCAGGTACTCGCAGGCGACAAAGCGTTCCAGTTGCACGATACGTATGGCTTCCCGATCGACCTGACCTTGGAGATGGCTGCAGAGCAGGGCCTGAGCGTCGATCAGGACGCATTCCGCACTCTGATGAATGAGCAGCGCCAGCGCGCCAAGGCCGACGCCCGCGCCAAGAAGGGCAGCGCGGTGCAAACCGAGGCCTATCAGGTGCTGCGCGCCGAGGGGGAGACCCCGTTCCTCGGCTACACCGATCTGAGTGTCGACACGAAGGTGCGCGGCCTGATCGCGGACGGCGAATCCGTCACATCCGTGCCGGCCGGCAGCATCGTGGAGGTCGTACTCCGCGAGACTCCGTTCTACGCGGAGTCCGGCGGTCAGGATTCCGACCGGGGCATCTTGCGTACTCCTGCGGGCGACCTCAAGGTGCTCGACGTCCAGCGTCCGGTGCCGGGGCTGATCGTCCACAAGGTCGAGGTGCCCAATGAGCTCGCCATCGGTGATGCCGTCACCGCGCTAGTGGACGGTTTCAACCGCCGCGGCGCCTGCCAGGCGCACTCTGCGACGCACGTCTTGCATGCGGCCTTGCGCGAACTGATCGGTTCGGGTGCCACCCAGGCCGGCTCGTTCAACAAGCCGGGCTATCTGCGCTTCGACTATTCGTCCACGAAGGGGCTGAGCCCCGAGCTGCGGGCCGAAATCGAAGAGCGCTGCAATGTGGCGATCCGAGATGACCTTGAGGTCACCGCCACCCAGATGAAGCTGGAGGACGCCAAGGCACTCGGCGCGATGGCGATGTTCGGCGAGAAGTATCCGCCGATCGTCCGGATGGTCGAGATGGGCGGTCCGTGGAGCCGTGAGCTGTGCGGTGGTACCCATGTGCAGCATTCGAGCCAGATCGGGCTGCTGAGCCTGCTCGGTGAACAGTCGGTCGGTTCGGGTGCCCGCCGAGTCGAAGCGCTGGTGAGTACCGATGCCTTCGCTCACATGGCGGCCGAGCGCGCACTGGTCAACGAGCTCAGCAATACCTTGCGCGTGCAACCCGATCAGTTGGGCGATCGCGTTCAGGCCATGGTTGCCGAACTGAAGTCGGCGCAGAAGACCATCTCCGAACTGCGGATGACTCAGTTGCAGGCTCAGGTCGCCGGCATCGTCGCGAAAGCAGCCGACATTGAGGGCGTCCTCTTCGCCGCTCAGGTGGTCGATGGCGCCGATGCAGGTGATCTGCGTTCGCTGGCCTGTCAGGTGCGTGACCAATTCGGTGCCCGCGCGGCGGTGGTCGTGCTGATCGGCAGCGGCTCCAAGCCGTCGATCGTGGTGGCGGTCAACGGCCAGGGACGAGACCTGGGCATCAAGGCCGGCGAGATCGTCCGGCATGCTGCGGTCGAGCTCGGTGGCAAGGGTGGCGGAAAGGACGACATCGCTCAGGGCGGCGGTTCGCAGCCGGACGCCGCACCGCAGGCCATCGAGGCGGCCCGCCATCAGGTGGAGGCTGTTCTTGGGCGCTGAGTTCCGTCGCGGAGTCCGGTTGGCCGTCGACTGGGGTAAGGCCAGGGTTGGGGTCGCGGCATGCGACCCGGACGGCCTACTGGCCTACCCCGTCGAGACCGTGCCCACGGGTCCCGGAACCGTCAAGCGGCTCACCGAGATCTGCGCAGAATATGACCCGATCGAGGTGCTACTCGGCTGGCCGGTTAATCTGGCAGGACGAGAAGGTCCTGCGGTCCGGCAGATGGCCGAGGTGGCCGATCGGTTGGACGCCGGGCTGGCGCTGCCGTTGCGTGTCGTGGACGAGCGGCTGAGCACCGCCAGCGCGGCACGTAAGCTGGCCGCGAGCGGAAAGACCTCACGGAGTCGGCGCAGCATCATCGACCAGGCCGCCGCCGTGGACATTCTCGAGCAAGCACTTGACTACGAGAAGCGCACCGGTCGACCGGCCGGATGCGCCTGGCCCCAGGAAGGTTAGCCGTAACGATGAGCCGATTCCTCGACGAAGACGACTTCGGCGACGACTACTTCGACAACGATGACACCGATCCGACGCCGCCGCCGACAAGGCGCCGCGGCTCGTGGTGGAAGAACCTGCTGGCGATCGTCATCTCGCTGGCCGTCCTGGTTGGCGGCGGATATTTCGTCTACTCCAAGGTCAAGGACGTCTATCAAGGGTTTACAAGCGTCAGCGACTATCCCGGCCCCGGTGAGCAGGACGTACTGGTCACGATTCCCGATGGCGCGACGCTGACCGACATGGCCGATGTGCTGGTTCAGGCCGATGTGGTGGCGTCGAAGAAGGCATTCGTCAAGGCTGCAGGCAGCATCGCCGGGTCGTCAGGTATTCAGCCCGGTACCTACCAGCTGAAGACCAAGATGCAGGCCGCTGACGCCGTCACGGCGCTGATGGATCGCGCGAACATGGTCAACACCCAGGTCACGATTCCCGAGGGCCTGCGCGATTCGGTGCTGACCGAACGGCTGAGCGAGCAGACCGGCATCCCGGTCGCCGACTTCGAGGCAGTGCTTGCCGATCCCTCCCAGCTGAAGCTGCCGGATTGGGCGAACGGGAAACCTGAGGGTTTCCTCTTCCCCGAGACCTACGTCTATGACACCGAGCCGACCGCGGCCGAGATCCTGGCCGAGATGACGTCGCACTTCGGCACGGTCGCCGATCAGATCGCCTTCGTGAACAAGGCGAACTCGATAGGGGTCTCGCCCTATGATGCGCTGATCGTCGCCTCCATCATCGAGAAGGAGACCCGCGACCCCGCATACGGCCCCGATATCGCCCAGGTCCTCTACAACCGGCTGGGTCAAGGCATGAAGCTGCAGTTGGACTCGACGGTGATCTACGCGGTGAACTCGCCCGGAACCATCACCACCACCGACGACGAACGCGCCAATCCTTCGCCGTACAACACGTACATGCATGAGGGATTGCCGCCTGGCCCGATCTCGAACCCGGGCAAGAATGCGCTCGAGTCGGCCGTCAACCCGACGCACGGCAGCTACCTCTATTTCGTGGCAGTGAATCCGGACACCGGAGAGACGAAGTTCGCCTCGGATTACGAGGGCCACTCCGCCAACGAGGCGCAGTTCCACGCCTGGTGCCAGGCTAACGCCGATCAGTGCGGTTAAGGGTTAGGGCAGCGGCCGGGGTTTCCGATCTGGGATACTGGGGCACATGCTTCGATACCTGACTGCCGGTGAATCACATGGACGCGCCATCGTTGCCACGCTGGAGGGGCTGCCCGCCGGAGTCGCAGTGACATCGGAGGACATCGCCGAGGCTTTGGCAAGGCGACGGCTTGGTGCCGGGCGTGGCGCCCGGATGAGGTTCGAGGCCGATGAGTTGACGATGCTCACCGGAGTCCGGCACGGCAAGACGCTGGGGTCGCCGATCGCTATCATGGTCGGCAACACCGAGTGGCCGAAGTGGGAGCAGGTGATGGCTCCCGACCCCGTCGATCCCAAGCTGCTCGCAGAGCTGGCACGAAACGCGCCGCTCACTCGTCCGCGCCCGGGTCACGCCGATCTGGCGGGCATGCAGAAGTACGACTTCGCCGATTCCCGGCCGGTGCTCGAGCGGGCCAGCGCCAGAGAGACCGCTGCCCGGGTGGCGATCGGGCGAGTCGCGCAGAATTTTCTCGCCCAGGCCTGTGGCATCACGGTGCTCAGTCATGTCGTCGAGCTCGGTGGTATCGCTGCGTCGAGTTCGACCTTTCCGACGATGGCCGACCTGCCCGCGATCGACGCCGATCCCGTCCGCTGCTTCGATCCGGCGGCCAGCACAGCCATGCAGGCCGAGATCGATGCCTGCCAGAAGGCCGGTGACACCCTTGGTGGTGTCGTCGAGGTAATCGCCTGGGGCTGCCCCCCTGGGCTCGGCAGCCACATCCAAGGTGACCGCCGGCTGGACGCCAAGCTCGCATCGGCACTCATGGGTATCCAGGCAATCAAGGGCGTCGAAGTCGGCGACGGCTTCGAACTCGCCCGGGTTCGCGGCAGCCAGGCACATGACGAGATCGCCCGCGGTGGCTCCGGCATCGAGCGGCTCTCACAGCGTTCTGGCGGCACCGAGGGCGGCATGTCCACCGGTGAGCTCGTTCGGGTGCGTGCCGCGATGAAGCCGATCGCCACCGTGCCCAGGGCGCTGCGCACGATCGATGTGGCCACCGGTGAGCCGGCGGTGGCCGACCATCAGCGCTCCGATGTCTGCGCGGTGCCGGCGGCAGGGGTGGTGGCCGAGGCGATGGTCGCCCTGGTGCTGGCCGAATGCTGTCTGGAGAAGTTCGGCGGCGATTCGCTCGGGGAAACCCGCCGCAACTACCTGGGGTACCTGCGTCAAGTTGCAGAGCGGGGACTGTCGATTCATGACTGAGCTACCCGCGATCGTCCTGGTCGGCCCGCCGGCGGCCGGAAAATCGACCGTCGGCGCGCTGCTGGCCGGCAGGCTGGGCGTCAAGTTCTGCGATGTCGACAACGTGATCGAGGCTCAGCAGAATCGTCCGGTCACCGAGATCTTCGCCGAACTGGGCGAGCCCGCCTTCCGCAGCCTCGAATTGGACGCCACCTTGGCTGCCCTGGAATCGGGTGGGGTCGTCGCGCTGGGCGGGGGAGCGGTGACCAATGCGCGGTTGCGCGCGGCCTTGGCCGGGCATCCGGTCATCTGGCTGCGCGCCACCGTGCATGAAGCCGTCCGCCGGGTGGGCGCGTCAACCACGCGTCCGCTACTGAGCGGCGATGTGGCCGGAAACTGGCGCCGGCTGGTCAACGAGCGAGCGCCGTACTACGAGCAGGTGGCGACCATCGTCGTCGACACGGCCGGACGAAGCCCCGCCAAGGTTGCTGCTCAGATCACCTCCCAGCTAACGACCCAGGGGCTGCGATGAGCACCGTCCGTTTCACCACCGAACACCCGTACAGCGTCGAGATCGACAGCGGGGCACTCGACAAGCTGTCCGCACTGATCGGCGACGCAAGCCGCGTGGCGGTCATCTACCCCGATCCGCTCGCCGAGGTCGCGCTCGAGGTCGCGCGGCTGGCAGGCTCGGCAACCGTGTCGGTGCTGTCGGTGGGCGTGCCCGAAGGCGAAGCCGCCAAGACCCCCGAGATCCTGGCCAGCTGCTGGAGCGCGCTCGCTGCGGCGGGTTTCACCCGTTCCGACCTGATCATCGGTGTCGGCGGAGGAGCCACCACCGATCTGGCGGGTTTCGTGGCAGCAAGCTGGCTGCGCGGTGTCAGTTTCATCAGCGTGCCCACCACGGTGCTGGCCATGGTCGATGCCTCGGTCGGGGGCAAGACCGGCATCGACCTGCCCGAAGGCAAGAATCTCGTCGGCGCGTTTCACGAACCGAACGCAGTGATCGCCGATCTGAATCTGCTGGCGACACTGCCCGAACGCGAGGTGCGTTCCGGCCTGGCGGAGGTCATCAAGGCCGGTTTCGTCCGCGACGATCGGATCCGCGAGCTGATTGCCACCTCGCCGAGCAGCTCGCTGGATGTCACCAGCGCCCGGCATGCGGAGTTGATCCGTCGCGCGGTGCAGTTCAAGGCGGATGTGGTCTCGTCGGATCTGCGCGAGGCCACCTCGGTCGGCGACAGGATCGGCCGCGAACTGCTGAACTACGGCCATACTCTCGGCCACGCCATCGAGGCCTGGGAGCATTACCGGATGCGTCATGGCGAGGCCGTCGCACTCGGCATGATCTTCGCTGCGCAACTCTCCCGCCGGCTGCTCGGGCTCTCGGACGAGGCAGTCGCCACGCACCGCGAACTCATCGGCGTCCTGGGCCTGCCCACCAGCTACCAGCGGGCCCCGTTCGGCGAGCTTCGTGGGCTGATGGGACGCGACAAGAAGACCCGCGGCCGTGCCCTACGATTCGTCGGACTGCGCAATCTGTCGGACCCAGCGATGATCGTTGCCCCCAGCGAGCGGGTCCTCGAGGAGTGCTACGCCGAGCTCGGCCGCGACTGAG
>NZ_JAVTWX010000072.1:7867-16239 GCF_032229645.1 Brooklawnia sp. | reverse complement strand
CGATGTATGTGGCCGAGCAGTTCGCGATGGCCTCGGACGAGGCGCTGCGGCAGGCCGACGCCCGAGGGGTAGGAGATCTGATCACCCACGGCGATCGCGGTCTGGATGTCACGATGCTGCCGTTCGTCCTGCTGGGGGCCGATGATGAGCCGCGCAGGCTGACCACCCACATGGCGCGGACCAATCTGCAATGGCACGATGAGGGACCCGCACTGATGGTCGTGCACGGCCCGGACGCGTACATCAGCCCCGAGGTGATGCCGGTCCACGATGAGCCGTCGCGCCTGCCGACGGTGCCGACCTGGAACTACCTGGTCGTTCACCTGGTGGGACGACTGATCACCCACCACGACGATGACTGGAAGCTGCAATCGCTCTACGACCTGACGGCGCGCCACGAGCCGGCCTGGCGGCTGGAGAACGGCCCGGTCTCCGCGATCGAGCGCATGCTGCCGGCCATCGTCGGTATCGAATTCGTCATCGACGACGTGATCGGTAAGGCAAAACTCAGCCAGAACAAGTCCTCCGATGATCTCAAGGCGATGGCCTCACAGCTGGCCGACAGCGGTCACTCGCCGCAAACCGCAGATGTGATGCGGCGGCTCGCACTGCCTTATATCGCCGCTCGCGAGGAGCGGGTCGCTCAGGCCCGCGAGCTGAACCTGCGTCGCAGACAGGCCGGACGGTGAGGTCTGCAATCGCGGTGAACCTCACGACGATGAAACGGCCGCCCGTGCGCGGTTCGGACCTAATTGCGTGCGAATTGGCGCAGGACGCTAAAATGAACGATTGCGGGTTGACCGCCCATATGTTTGCGCCGGATCCTTCCGGCGGATCCTGAACGCCCTGATCGGAAAGGCAAGTGTGGCTACCACCAACGACATCAAGAACGGCACCGTACTCGATTTGGACGGCCAGCTCTGGCAGGTCTTGTGGTTCCAGCATCACAAGCCCGGCAAGGGCAACACCGTGGTGCGAACCAAGATCAAGAACGTCCTGAACGGCAAGACCGTGGACCGCACCTTCCCGGCGGACACCAAGATCGAGATGGCCCAGGTCGACCGGTCCGACATGCAGTACCTCTACGAAGACGGCACCGGCTATGTGGTCATGGATACCAATACCTATGACCAGATGATTATTCCGGCCGAGACTCTTGGGGACGCCAAGGACTACCTGCTCGAGGGCATGACGATCACCGTCGCGACCCACGAGGGCAACCCGCTTTACATCGACTTGCCGGCCAGCGTCGAGCTTGAGGTCACCTACACCGAGCCCGGGCTGCAAGGCGACCGCTCCACCGGCGGCACCAAGCCGGCCACCTTGGAGACCGGCAAGCAGATCCAGGTGCCGCTGTTCATCACCACCGGTGAAAAGGTGAAGGTCTCCACCGATTCCGGCGAGTACCTCGGCCGCGTCAACGCCTGATGACTCACCCCGCCGACGAGCGGCCGCTCCCGCTGGCGGCCGGGGAACACCCGCCCGTGCCCGGGGCGGTCAAGGTGTCGTCCGTTGACATGGCCGATGCACACCATTCGACACGCACCAAGGCCCGCAAGGCGGCCCTCGACATGCTTTTCGAGGCTGACCTGCTCAACCAGGACCCGTTCGCCTCGCTGGCCAACCGGCTCGACGATCCCGAGGTCACGGTGCGTGAGTTCACCCGCGAGATCGTTCTCGGGGTGCGCGACAATGCCACCCAGATCGATCAGCGCATCGGGTCGTTGACGAGCAGCCAGTGGCCGATCGAGCGGATGCCGCGCATCGATCGGTGCCTGGCACGCATGGCGATCTACGAGCTCGATTTCACCGAGATCGACGTCCGCGCGGCCATCAGCGAAGCGCTCGAGTTGGCCGACGAGCTGTCCACCGACGATTCGGTGGCATTCCTGAACGGTTTGTTGGGCAGGGCGGCACAGACCCGCCCGGGGAGGAAGGCCGATGGTCAGCAATAGTCCTGCCATTCTGGTGCTGGAAGACGGACGCGTTTTCCATGGAGACGCCTTCGGGGCTGTCGGTGAGACGTTCGGCGAGGCGGTCTTCGCTACCGGAATGTCGGGCTATCAGGAGACCCTGACCGACCCGAGCTACTACGGTCAGGTGGTGCTGGCCACCGCCCCCCATATCGGCAACACCGGCTGGAACGACGAGGACGATGAGTCGAACCGCATCTGGGTTGCCGGCTACGTCGTCCGAGATCCATCACCGCGGCCCAGCAACTGGCGCTCCAGCCGGACGCTGGAATCCGAACTGACCGCACAGCAGATCGTCGGTATCAGCGGGATCGATACCCGTGCGCTCACCAGGCACCTGCGCGAGCAGGGGTCGATGCGGGTCGGGATCAGCTCGGTGGAGACCGATGCCGGTGCGCTGTTGGCCAAAGTACTTCAGCAGCCGAGCATGGCGGGTGCGGACCTGGCCGGGGAAGTCACCACTGCCGAGGCCTATGTGGTGCCCGCCCAAGGTGAGAAGCGATTCACCGTCGCGGCGCTCGACCTGGGAATCAAGGCCAATACCCCCCGCGAACTGTCCGAGCGTGGCATCGAGGTGCATGTGCTGCCTGCCTCGACTACTCTTGACCAGCTGATGGAGATCAACCCCGACGGCGTCTTCTTCAGCAACGGTCCCGGTGATCCTGCCACCGCGAATCACGCGGTCGAGCTGGCCCAGCAGGTCATGCGGGCCGGGCTGCCACTATTCGGTATCTGCTTCGGTAACCAGGTTCTCGGCCGGGCCCTGGGATTCGGTACCTATAAGCTGAAATACGGTCACCGCGGCATCAACCAGCCGGTACTGGATCGTGCGGCCAACCGTATCGACATCACCTCGCACAACCATGGTTTTGCTGTCGATGTGCCCCGTAACGAGCAGGTGGAGACCGAGTTCGGCACGGTGCAGGTGAGCCATATCTGCCTGAATGACGATGTCGTCGAAGGCCTCGAAGTATCCCGCAATGGTCATCTCGTCGCCTTCTCGGTGCAATATCACCCTGAGGCCGCTGCGGGCCCGCACGATGCGGAGTATCTCTTCGATCGCTTCGCCGACCTGATGTCGGCCCAACAGAAGGGTGCTCTCTGATGCCCCGGCGCACAGACATCACGTCGATCATGGTGATCGGCTCCGGCCCAATCGTCATCGGCCAGGCCGCTGAATTCGATTACTCCGGTACCCAGGCCTGTCGCGTGCTGCGCGAAGAGGGTTACCGGGTCATCCTGGTCAACTCGAATCCGGCGACGATCATGACCGATCCGGAGTTCGCAGACGCCACCTATCTTGAGCCGATCACGCCCGAATATGTGGAGAAGATCATCGCGGTCGAGCGTCCCGACGCACTATTGGCCACCCTTGGTGGCCAAACGGCGCTGAACACGGCGGTCGCGCTCCACGAGGCCGGTGTGCTGGAGCGCTACGGGGTCGAGTTGATCGGGGCGTCGGTGGCCGCGATCAAGCGCGGCGAGAACCGCGACGAGTTCAAGCACGTCATCGAGAGCCTGCCCACCTTCGCCGGCCGCAAGGCCGAAGTGGCCCGCAGCCGAATCTGCCACACCATGGACGAGATCCGTGCCGCTGCCGAAGAGCTGGGGCTGCCGGTGGTGCTGCGTCCGAGCTACACCATGGGTGGTGTCGGCTCGGGTTTTGCGCACGATGAGGAGGAGCTGGAGAGGCTCGGCCAGATCGGCCTGGATGCCAGCCCGGTGACCGAGGTGCTGATCGAGGAATCGATCCTCGGCTGGAAGGAATTCGAGCTCGAAGTGATGCGCGACCGCGCCGACAACGTCGTGGTCGTCTGCTCGATCGAGAACTTCGACCCGATGGGCGTGCACACCGGCGATTCGATCACCGTCGCCCCCGCGATGACCCTCACCGACCGTGAATACCAGCACATGCGCGACGTCGGTATCGCCATCATCCGGGCGGTCGGAGTCGACACCGGCGGCTGCAATATCCAGTTCGCGATCAATCCCGCAGACGGCCGGATGATCGTCATCGAGATGAACCCGCGGGTCTCCCGAAGCTCCGCGTTGGCATCCAAGGCGACCGGTTTCCCGATCGCCAAGATCGCCGCGAAGGTAGCCGTCGGATACACTCTCGATGAGATCCCCAACGACATCACCACCCAGACCCCGGCGTCCTTCGAACCCACGCTCGACTATGTCGTGGTCAAGGTTCCCCGATTCGCGTTCGAGAAGTTCCCGAACGCCGACGACACGCTCACGACCCATATGAAGTCGGTCGGCGAGGCGATGGCGATCGGACGAAACTTCACCGAGGCGCTCGGCAAGGCGTTGCGCTCTCTCGAAGATCCGAGCGCGCCGTTCGATTTCGGACGTGAACCCGGCGATCTCGGCGAGTTGCTGGGCGCCATGGCTCAGCCGCATGACGGCCGTATTCAGGATGTCTTCCAGGGTCTGCGCGCCGGCGCGACGGTTGAACAGTTGCATGAGGCCACCGGGATCGATCCCTGGTTCCTCGATCAGCTGGAGATCGTCCACCAGGTCGCCGAGCGGATTCGTACCGCCGAAGAACTCAGCGCAGCGCTGCTACGGCTTGCCAAGCGGCACGGGCTGTCCGACCGGCAGATCGCGCGACTGCGGGGTACCAGTCCCGAACTGATCCGCGAGCTGCGGTGGATCCTCGGAGTGCGGCCGGTATACAAGACCGTCGATACCTGCGCTGCAGAGTTCGCGGCCAAGACGCCGTACCACTACTCGAGCTACGACGAAGAGACCGAGCTCGAACCCAGGACCAGGCCCGCGGTGCTGATCTTGGGTAGCGGCCCGAACCGGATCGGTCAGGGCATTGAGTTCGATTATTCCTGCGTGCATGCCGCGATGGTGCTGTCGGCCAACGGCTTCGAATCGATCATGGTCAACTGCAATCCGGAGACGGTCTCGACCGATTACGACACCTCGGACCGGCTCTATTTCGAGCCGCTGACCCTTGAAGACGTTCTAGAGATCTACCACGCCGAGCTCAAGCTTGGCCCGGTGGCGGGCGTCATCGTCCAGCTGGGCGGGCAGACGCCGCTGAAGCTGGCCCGCCAGCTGGAGGAGGCAGGTGTCAAGATCGTCGGCACCAGCCCATCGGCGATCGACCTGGCCGAAGAGCGTGGCGCTTTCGGGCAGGTGCTTGCCGAAGCGAAGCTGCCGTCCCCGAAGCACGGCATGGCATCCAGCTTCGAACAGGCCAGCCAGATCGCTGCCGAGATCGGATACCCGGTGCTGGTGCGCCCCAGCTACGTGCTGGGTGGACGCGGTATGGAGATCGTCTACAACGAAGAGTTGCTGCGCAACTACATCGCGAACTCGACGCTGATCAGCGCCGATACGCCGGTACTGGTGGACCGTTTCCTCGACGATGCCATCGAGATCGACGTGGACGCGCTCTATGACGGTCACGAGCTGTACCTGGGCGGCGTGATGGAGCACATCGAGGAGGCCGGTATCCATTCCGGCGACTCGGCCTGCTCGCTGCCGCCGGCCACTCTCGGCAGTGCGGTCATCGACCGGATCCGCACCTCCACCGAGGCGATCGCCAAGGGCGTCGGTGTTCAGGGTTTGATCAACATCCAGTACGCGCTTGCCGGTGACACGCTCTATGTGCTGGAGGCTAACCCGCGAGCCTCCCGCACCGTGCCGTTCGTTTCCAAGGCCACGGACACTCAGTTGTCGAAGGCCGCGACATTGATCATGCTCGGATCCGCGATCAGTGATCTGCGCGCCGCCGGCATGCTGAGGGCGACCGGTGACGGCGCGGACACCTGGAACGGCATGCCGATCGCCATCAAGGAGGCGATCATGCCGTTCAACCGGTTCCACACCACCGAGGGCGCGACCGTCGATTCGCTGCTGGGACCCGAGATGCGTTCCACCGGCGAGGTGATGGGTCTGAGTTCCAACTTCGGCATGGCCTTCGCCAAGTCCCAGGCCGCGGCCTACGGACGACTGCCGAGGTCGGGCACGGTCTTCGTGTCGGTAGCAAACCGAGACAAGCGCAACGTCATCTTCCCGATCAAGAAGCTCGCGGACATGGGGTTCACCATCCTGGCGACCGAGGGCACCTCGTCCATGCTGTCGCTGCACGGCGTCGAAGCGATGCCGGTGCGCAAGTTCTCCCAGGGCCCCGGCCCTAACGGGGAGCCGACCATCGTCGACCTGATCCGAGAAGGCAAGGTCGATCTGATCTTCAATACGCCCAGTGGCGAGACCCTCGGCGGATCGCCGCGCCGCGATGGCTATGAGATCCGCACGGCCGCTGTGCTGCACGACGTGGCCGCGATCACGACTGTGCAGGGTTTGGAAGCTGCCGTCCAAGGCATCGAAGCCGTCCGCGAGGGCACCATCAGCGTCCGCTCGTTGCAGGATTGGGCTAAGCAGATCAAACAGTCGCGCAAGCGCTGACCACGCAAGACCACCGAAGGGAACTGGCGATGATTTCCAGCGATGAGTTGCTCGTCCGGCTGCTGCTGACCGGTTACCGGAGTCTGGTCCGTCCACTGATGTTCACCCAAGATGCCGAAGAGGTACACCAGCATGTGATCACGCTGCTGAGCGAGCTCCCCGACCCGGTACTCGAGCAGATCCAGAAATACCTGGGGGAGCGCAGCCAACCGATCTCGGTCGCCGGCATCGATTTTCCCGGACGAGTGGGAGTGGCTGCCGGACTCGACAAAGACGGTACGGCCGCCCGCGCGTGGGGCGCGCTGGGCTTCGGCTTTGCCGAGCTGGGCACCGTCACCGCGCACGCACAGCCGGGCAACCGGCAGCCACGGCTCTTCCGGCTGCCGCACAGCAGGGCGATCATCAACCGGATGGGCTTCAACAACTCGGGAGTTGAGGCGCTGGCTGCCAAGCTCGAACAATGGGGTGTGCGGCGCGCCAATAACGCACTGGACTATCCGGTGGGAGTATCGATCGGCAAGACGAAGGTGACCCCGTTGGACCAGGCCACCGATGACTACCTGCATTCGCTGCGCGCCATCGCGCCGTATGCCGACTACATTGCGATCAACGTCTCCAGCCCCAACACGCCGGGCCTGCGTAGCCTGCAGGATCGCGATGCACTCGACGACCTCACTACCGCGCTGGTCGCCACGGCAGCCGAGCTCAATCCACGCAATCCGGTACCGATCTTCGTAAAGTTGGCCCCCGATCTCGCGCCCTATGACCTGGACGGGATCATCGGTGTCTGCGAGGAGGCCGGCATCTCCGGGCTGATCGCGACGAATACCACGACGGCCCGCGAATATCTGCACCCCTCCGAACTGCATCTGGCCAATCAAGCGGGTGGTCTGTCGGGGGCTCCGCTTACTCGCAAGGCGCTGCGCACGGTCGAATCCATCGCCTCGCAGACCGACCTGCCAATCATGGGTGTTGGCGGCATCATGACTCCCACCGATGCGCAGTCGTTCTTCGACGCGGGCGCCTCGTTGGTGCAGGTGTACACCGGATTCATCTTCAACGCGGTGGCGCTGGTCCGCGGGATCAATACGCTGACCTATCCCGACCGGGCCCGCCGATGACCGCCGCATACCGGACGAGGCTGGCCGAGCTCACCGCTGCACGCGGGAATCTCTGCGTCGGCGTCGACCCGCACGAGCCGCTGGTGCGTGCGTGGGGGTTTGACTACGACCTCGAAGGGCTGGAGCGGGTCTCCCGAGGGCTGATCGAAGCGGTCGGCGATCAGGTGGCTGTCTTCAAGCCGCAGGCAGCATTCTTCGAATGCTTCGGCGCTGCCGGCATGCAGGTGTTGGCCCGCGTGCTCGCAGATATCGCGCGAGCCGGTGCATTGTCGATCCTGGACGTCAAGCGTGGCGACATCGGCTCGACCATGGGCGCCTATGCCCGGGCCTATCTGTCGGGAGACACCGATCTGAGCGCCGATGCGATCACGGTCAGCCCGTTCCTGGGATTCGGTTCGCTGGCTCCGGCCGTCGAGTTGGCGCATCAGACCGGACGCGGGCTGTACGTGCTTTGCCGCACCAGTAACCCCGAAGGCGGCGACGTACAGCAAGCGGTGCGCGGGGGCCGCAGCGTGGCCCAGCAGATCGCCGATGCCGCACGGGCAGCCAATGCGGCATCCGGGCAGGACGCCGTCGGGCTGGTGATCGGTGGCACTCTCAGGCAACTCGAGCTCGATCTTCACGGCTTTTCCGGGTCGATTCTTGTTCCCGGTATTGGCGCTCAGGGGGGTACGATGGAAGCTCTGGAGTCACTATTCGGCGTAGCCGCAGCCCATGTGCTGCCCAGCGCGTCCCGGGAAGTGATGAAGGCCGGCCCGCAGCCCGAAGCTCTCAGGTCGGTGATTGATCGGTTGAGCGGCTATCCACGAACCCACTAAATATTCTATATTGTCTGAGTATGCCGAAAGGG
>NZ_JAVTWX010000072.1:0-7857 GCF_032229645.1 Brooklawnia sp. | reverse complement strand
TGGGCACCATGGATACTCGACCTCGGCGTGCGAGAGATGAAACGGAGAAACTCGACGTGGCAATTCCAACACTGTCTCCTGAGCAGCTACAAGCCGCTCGGGCCGCAGCTACCGAATCCCGCAGGGCACGCGCTGCACTGAAGAATGCAGTTCGCGATGGCTCGAAGACCCTGGCCGATGCACTCGATGAGTGCGCCAAGGACGATGTTCTCGCTCATATCCGGGTAGCCGATCTGTTGAAGGCCGTCCCGCGTATCGGCGAGAAGCGAGCTGCTGAGATCATGGAGAAATACGACATCGCGGCCAATCGGCGTGTCCGCGGTCTCGGTCGGCATCAGGTCGCCGGACTCAAGTCAGAGTTCAACTGACCTGATGAGCAAGGCGCTGGGCGCGTACGTCATCAGTGGACCGACTGCAGTTGGCAAGGGCACCGTTGTGGCGGCCCTGAAAGACCGCCATCCGCGGCTCTATGTCTCGGTCTCGGTGACGACTCGTCCACCGCGCCCCGGCGAGATCGACGGCGTTCACTACTTCTTCGTGGACGACGCTGCCTTCGACGATCTGATAGCGAATGATGGCCTTCTCGAGTGGGCATGCGTCCATGGGGCGCATCGCTATGGGACGCCCCGACAAGCGGTCGTGGACAAACTTGCCGAAGGCATCCCGACGATTCTCGAGATCGATCTGCAAGGCGCCCGGCAGGTGCGCAGGACGATGCCCGAGGCGAAACAGATCTTCATCGCTCCACCGGACTGGGACGAGTTGGTGCGACGATTGCACGGACGAGGCACCGAGACCGAGGAAGAGATGGCTCGTCGTCTTGAGACCGCACGCCAGGAGATGGCCGCCGCAGGCGAGTTCGATCGCACCATCGCCAATGTCACAGTGGAAAACACAGTCGATGAGCTGGTAAAGTTCATAGGTCTGTGATTTCTAGCGTCAGCTTCTGCGAGGACTTTATCTTGAGCACACACATTCCCGAGGGCATCACCAATCCGCCGGTCGACGACCTGCTCGAGTCGGTGGACTCGAAGTATCGGCTGGTGCTGTTCGCCGCCAAACGCGCGCGTCAGATCAATGCCTACTACGCCCAGCTGGGAGAAGGTCTGCTCGAGTCGGTCGGCCCGCTGGTCGAGACGCTCCCGCAGGAGAAGGCACTGTCGATCGCGTTGCGCGAGGTTCAGGCCGGCCAGCTGCAGTACACCGAGATCGATCCCGAGGCCGAGGCCGCCGCCCGTGCCGAGGCACTCAATGATCCGGACTTTTCGCTGACCGATCCGTTCGGCGACATCGATCCAGCCTGATCTTCATGGGTAGACAGTTCACTTCCGAATCCGTCACCGAAGGTCACCCCGACAAGGTCGCCGATGCCATCTCGGACTCTGTCCTGGACGCGATGCTGGCCGAGGATCCCGATTCGCATACCGCCGTCGAGACGCTGGTTGCGAACGGCGTTGTCATCGTCACGGGTGAGGCGACCACCGAGTCCTATGTCGACATCCAGGAGCTTGCCCGCGAGCGGTTGCTGAAGATCGGCTTCGACTCGGCGTCCAAGGGCATCGATGGCGGATCATGCGGCGTCATGGTGACGTTGAACAATCAGTCGCCGGACATCGCCCAAGGGGTCCTGGGTTCCTGGGAGTCCCGGCACGGCGAGGCAGTCGACGACTTCGATCTGCAGGGTGCCGGCGACCAGGGCCTGATGTTTGGCTTCGCCTGCGACGAGACCCCCGAACTGATGCCGCTGCCCATCCAGATGGCCCACCGGATGGCCGAACGACTCACCCAGGTGCGCCGCGACCAGACGCTGGACTATCTGCGTCCCGATGGCAAGACCCAGATCACCGTATCCTACGACCACGCCGGGAAGCCGGCGGCCGTCGATACTGTCGTGGTCTCGGCCCAACATCGTGCGGATGTCGACGTGGCGGGGCAACTCGATCCCGATCTGCGCCGCGAGGTCATCGCCCCGGTGCTCGCGTCCTATGGCTTCGATGCTGCGTCGGCACGGGTGCTGATCAATCCGACCGGGCGTTTCGTCATCGGCGGACCTGCCGGCGATGCCGGGCTGACCGGCCGCAAGATCATCGTCGACACCTACGGCGGCATGGCCCGTCACGGTGGCGGCGCCTTCAGCGGTAAAGACCCGAGCAAGGTCGACCGCTCGGCCAGCTATGCGATGCGCTGGGTTGCGAAGAACATCGTCGCGGCCGGACTGGCATCACGATGCGAGGCCCAGGTCAGCTATGCGATCGGTGCCGCCCACCCGACCAGCTTGTATATCGATACCTTCGGCACCGGCGAGGTCCCGGACGAGCAGATCGCCGCTGCGGTACGCGAGGTATTCGACCTGCGTCCGGCCGCGATCGTGCAGGCGCTCGACTTGCGCCGGCCGATCTATTCCCAGGTCTCCTGCTACGGCCATTTCGGCCGCGAGCTTCCCGACATCACCTGGGAGCGCACCGACCGCGCGGAGCAACTCGCCGCCAAAGTGCGGGGCTGAGAGAACACTCCGGAAGGCAGCCGTGGCTAACTCAGCCCGGCTGCCTTTGTCATACCCGGCCGATAGCCTGAATCGCAGTACCAACCAGCCGGATCACCGAGCGCTGGGTGGCCAGAAAGGGGTGTCGCCGATGATCGCGCGGGTTGCGGTGGATATGCCATTGCCGCATCTGGATCGCCTCTTCGACTACGCGGTCACCGAGGCGCAGGCTGAAGACGTCAAGCCCGGGGTGCGAGTGCGGGTGCGGTTCGCCGGCAAGCTGCGCGACGGATATGTCATCGAACTGGCCGACCACAGCGAGATCGTCACCAAGCTCTCCCCGCTGTCGAAGGTGGTCTCGCCGGTCTCGGTCCTGGCCCCGGCTCAGGTGCGGTTGATCCGTGCGGTCGCCGATCACTACGCGGGATCTTTCGCTGATGTCGTCCGGCTGGCAGTACCGCCCAGGCACGCGGCCACCGAGAACGCCGATCAGGTGACCTGGCCGCAACCGGCCGCCGAGCAGATGCCGCCCGGCGGATTCGCGAGCTATCCCGACGGAGAGGCCTTCCTAACCGGCTTGGAGAAGAGCCAGCCGCTGCGCACCTATTGGCAGGTTGCTCCTCGATTCGCCGCCGACGCGCACGGGCTCGATGATTGGACCCGCGGGTTCATCCAGGCCACGATCGCGACGCTACGTGCCGGGCGTGGCGTCATCATCGTGGTGCCCGACCACCGCGATCTGGTGAAGGTGCGCGACGCGTTGGGTGCAGTGATCGGCCTGGGAGCGATCGCGGAACTGCACACCGATCTGGGCACGGCAGCCCGCTACCGAAACTATCTGGCGATCATCCGTGGCGAGGCCAAGGTGGTCATCGGCACTCGGCCGGCCAGTCTTGCACCGGTCGCCGACCTCGGCCTGATCTGTCTGTGGGACGACGGAGACGACCTGCATTCCGAACCGCACGCGCCCTACCCGCACGCGCGCGACGTCGCAGCGCTACGTGCGGGCAGCGAACAGACAGCGCTGCTGCTGGCAGGTCACGGCCGGACTGCCGAGGTCCAGGCCTGGTGCGAACGGGGATGGTTGCATGCTATTGAGCTGCCCCCGGGCCAGATGCGGCACGGCAGCGCAGCGGTACGTGCCACGGCCGACTCCGATCTGGCCCTGGAACGCGATCCGCGGGGCAGCCGCACCCGGCTGCCCCGGATCGTCTTTGACACCATCCGCACTGGGCTGACCTCAGGCCCCGTGCTGGTACAGGTGCCCAGGGCCGGTTATCTGCCCGCCCTGGCCTGCCAGAAATGCCGTACTTCGGTTGCCTGTCCGGCTTGCCACGGACCGGTTCGCTTGCGACGATCCGCCGCGGGCCGCCAACTCGACTGCACCTGGTGCGGACGTATCATCACCGACTGGCGCTGTGCGGTCTGCGGTTCCGGTGAGCTGCGGGCACCGGTGATCGGTTCGCAACGCACCGCCGAAGAACTTGGCCGCGCCTTTCCCGGCATCCTGGTGCGGGAAAGCTCCGGCGACCGGGTGATCGACGAGGTCGGGGAGCAACCTGCTCTCGTGGTGGCCACGCCAGGAGCAGAACCACCGGCCTCACACGGTTATGCGGCAGCGGTTCTGCTGGATGCCAACCGGCTGCTGGAACGCCCGGACCTGCGGGCCGCCGAGGAGGCGCTGAGGCGCTGGCTCAATGCTGTCGCTTTGGTGCGTGGCGGCTCGCAAGGCGGGACTGTCTGTGTGGCCGGGCCCGCACAGGTGCGTACGATCCAGGCATTGGTGCGGCTGGATCCCGCCCGGCACGCCGAATTCGAGCTCGCCGAGCGTGCCGAAGCCGGCTACCCGCCGGCCGTCAGGTTCATCACCGCGAGCGGCCCGGCTGGTGCCCTCGGCGAGTTCATTGAGCTGCTCGGTCCCGGCTCCGGTGCCGATCTACTGGGCCCCGTCGAGCTGACCGCACCTCTGGCGATAGGCCAGGAGGAGCCGCTCTGGCAGCTCTCGCTGCGGGCGCCGCTGAGCTCGGGGGCAGATCTGGTCGCGAAGGTCAAGGCCGCGATGGCGGTGCGCTCCGCCCGCAAGATGACGGGCGCCATCCGGGTGCGGGTCGATCCGGCGCAGCTATAGATCAATCAGCCGAAGGTGGATCCTGGCTAGGCTTGGGCGCGTGAGAGTCATCTTCGCCGGAACACCCGAGACCGCCCTGCCAAGCCTGCGTCTTCTTGCCGATCAGGGCCACGAGATCGTTGCGGTGCTGACCCGCCCCGACGCGCCGGCCGGACGCGGCAAGAAGCTCACTGCTTCTCCGGTGGCCAGGCTCGCCGACGAACTGGGCATCCCCGTGCTGAAGCCGGCCCAACCCGACGACGAACTCGTCGTCCAGGTGCGCGCGCTCAATGCGGACGTGGCCGCGGTCGTGGCTTTCGGCATGTTGCTGCCGCAGAACCTGCTCGACGCGGTGCCCGGTGGCTGGATCAACCTGCACTTCTCGTTGCTGCCGCGTTGGCGGGGTGCGGCACCGGTACAACGTGCCATCTGGTCGGGCGACCAGGTGAGCGGAGCCACCGCATTTCGTATCGTGAAGAAGCTCGACGCCGGGCCGGTCTATCGCAGCCTCGAGGTTCCGATCGAGCCGGGGGAGTCCAGCGGGGCACTATTGGCCAGGCTTGCCGATCTGGGGGCGCCGGTCCTGGCCGCTGCCTTGGACGATGCGATCGCGGGTATTGAACCGATCCCGCAATCCGATAAGGGCATCACCACCGCAGCGAAGATCCGCCCCCAGGATGTCCGCATCGACTGGACACGATCCGCCGCCGAGGTCGACCGGCTGGTGAGAGCAGCGAGCCCAAATCCGGGTGCCTGGACCGTCCTGGGCGGCGAGCGCTTTCAGGTGCTCGCCGTGTCGCAGGCGCAACGAGACGGCGAACCCCTGGCTTTGGGCACGCTCGCGGCCGACCGCAAGCACCTGTGGGTAGGCACCGGCGGCGGCGATCTTCAGCTGGTGCAGGTGAAAGCCGCAGGACGTAAACCGATGTCCGGCGCCGACTGGGCGCGCGGTCAGCACGATGGTCTCGACCAGGTGCGCTTCAATGGCTGAGCGACGCTATTCCCGGCCACGACGCAGCATCGACGAGCCGCGGCTGATCGCCTTTGACGCGATGCGGGCCATCAATGGCGACGGCGCCTACGCGAATCTGGTGACCTCGGAGTTGACCGCCGGGCTCTATCCACGCGACGCCGGATTTGTCATTGAATTGGTGCACGGTACCTGCCGCATGCAGGGCAGCTACGACCGCATCATCGAGGCCGCGGCCGGACGAGCGCTGTCGAGTCTGCAGGTCGAGGTGGTCGATGTGCTGCGGCTGGGCTGTCATCAGCTCTTCCGGATGCGGGTGCCTCAGCACGCCGCTGTCGCATCCAGCGTCGACCTTGCCGGGGTGGCGATCTCCGAGCGGGTGACCGGCCTGGTGAACGCCATCGTCCGGAAGTTGTCGTCGAAAGACTTCGATCAGTGGTGCGATCAGCTCGGCGAGACGCTCTCCCCGCGGGCCGAGATGGGCTTGCGCCTGGGACATCCGCACTGGATCGTGGACGCGCTCGCCGATGCCCTGCACAGCGACGATGACGAATTGGCCGCTCTGCTTGAGGCGGATAACCGGCCCCCGGTGCCGATGCTCGTGGTGCGTCCAGGATTGGCCAAGCGCACCGAGTTGCTGACCGAAGGTGCCCGGCGGGCCCCGTGGTCGCTGTGGGGTGTGGAGCGGCCGGGCAATCCCAGTGAGCTGCCCGCCATCAGGCAGGGCAGGGCGGGTGTCCAGGACGAGGGCAGCCAGCTGGTGATCCAGGCCGCGACGGCGGTTCATCCGCGTCCGAGGGGACCATGGCTCGACCTGTGCGCGGGGCCGGGCGGCAAGTCTGCGCTGCTGCGCGGGCTATGCCCGACTCTTCTAGTGGCCGCCGAGCCGCAGGTCCATCGTGCCGAGCTGGTGGCCAGGGCGTTGCGCGCGTATCCCGGCGGCTACCAGGTGGTCGTGGCCGACGGCCGTGAACCCGCCTGGGTGGCCGGCTCGATGGCATTGACCCTGGCCGATGTGCCCTGCACCGGGCTCGGGGCGCTGCGCAGGCGTCCGGAATCGCGTTGGCGTCGGGACAGCTCTCAGGTGAGCGAACTCGCGGCACTGCAGCGTGAGCTGCTGACCAACGCGATCGCGTCGACCATGCCGGGGGGCATCGTCGCCTATGTCACATGCTCACCGCACCGTGCGGAGACCGTCGATGTGGTGGCGCAGGCCAACGGCGTGGAGGTGCTCGATGCACCGGCCCTGCTGCCGGACGTGCCAGCTGCGGCCAGTCGTCTCGACCCTCGGTTCATCCAGCTTTGGCCGCATATCCACGGCACCGACGCGATGTTCTGCGCGCTGCTGCGGCGCATCGATGCGCCCAGGGGTGCCTGAGGCGTGCGCTCCGGTAAGCTCAGACACGTGGCCATGAGAATCACTCCCAGCATCCTGAACGCGGACCTGGCTGACCTCGCCGGCGAGGTCGCGAAGGTCCCCAGCTCGGACATGATCCACTTCGATGTGATGGACAATCACTTCGTTCCGAACCTGACGCTCGGGTTGCCGGTTGTGGAGTCGCTCAGGAAGCACACGACGACTCCGATCGACGCCCATCTGATGATCGAGGACGCGGACACCTGGGCGCCGCAGTATGCAGAAGTTGGTTGCGAGTCGGTGACCTTTCACGCCGAGGCAGCCAAGGCACCGATCAGGCTGGCGCGGGAGCTGCGCAAGCTGGGGTCGCGGGCGTCCATGGCACTCAAGCCGGCTACCCCGATCGAGCCCTATGCCGACATCATCACCGAGTTCGACATGCTCCTGTTGATGACCGTCGAACCAGGCTTCGGGGGTCAGAGCTTCCTCGACTCGGTCTTGCCGAAGATCCGGCGCACCCGTGAGCTGGTGAAGAAGACGGGTCAGGAGATCTGGATTCAGGTCGATGGGGGAGTCTCGGTCGCCACGATCGAGCGCGCCGCCGAGGCGGGCGCGGACGTCTTCGTGGCAGGCACCGCCGTTTACCGGGCCGAGAATCCCGATCAGATGATCAACGAGCTACGCGACTTGGCGATCTCGGCCTGCGCTCACTGACGGCGTTCCTCCTGGCTATTCGAATAGCGCATCAAAATAATCGCGCAACGTTCGCCTACCGGCCTGGTATTCGCTCATTTGTTCTAGTAGACTTTGGCCATGGACACCCCTATCTGCGATCCGAGGCTACTGGTCACACCTGCGACCAGTGGTGAGGCGTTGGCCGCGTTGAATGAGGCGCAGCGGCAGATCGTGGCGGGCGAGGTGGCGCAGCTGGTGGCGATGAC